>JAXMLI010000220.1:0-12393 GCA_034368785.1 Smithellaceae bacterium
GAGATGAACGAACAGAATATCGCGAGGCGCTACGGTCAGGCGCTTTTCCAAATTGCCAAAGAAGACGCCAGCTACGAGGATTATTACGATCAGCTGAAGGCTTTTTCGGATTTGCTCGGCCTCCATGGCGACCTGAAAGGCCTTTTGGTGAATCCCGTGTTCAGCCCTGCCGAGCGGCGGGCGGTTCTCGAGGATGTACTGTCACGGCTGGGCACCAGCGATAAGGCCGCCAATTTCCTCCTTTTACTTAGCGACCAGAAAAGGATTGATGTGCTTGATGCCGTCGTGGAGGCCTACCGCTCTTTCGTCGATGAGGCGATGGGCAAGGTCCGGGTTTCGGCACGGGTGGCCCGGAGGCTATCTCCGGAATTAACCGCCAACCTTGCCAAAAGTCTGAAAAAAATGACCGGCAGAGAGGTGGAAATGAATATCGAGGAGGATCCATCCCTGCTGGGTGGCGTATGGGTAAGGATTGGCGATACCATTTATGATGGCACCCTTAAAAAGCAGCTCTCGCTTATGGAAGCGGAGCTAATGGCAGGTGCATAGACTAATTAGGCTGTTAGGCTGTAGGCTAAAAGACCACAGCCTAATTAACCTTTGGTAGAGGAGATAGGCAAATATGGAGAAGATCCGGGCTGAGGAAATAAGCGGGATTATTTCCCAACGAATCAAGGATTACGAAAGGAAACTTGATGTAAGCGAGGTAGGAACGATCCTGTCGGTGGGTGACGGAATTGCCCGCGTATATGGCGTGAAGAATGCGATGGCCATGGAACTGCTGGAATTCCCCGGCGGGATCATCGGGATGGTCCTTAATCTCGAGGAAGACAACGTCGGCGTGGCCATCCTGGGGGAAGTAACCCACCTCGGGGAAGGGGATATGGTCAAGCGGACCGGCAAGATTGCCCAGGTGCCCGTGGGGGATGGCCTTCTTGGGCGGGTCATTGACGCCACCGGTCTCCCTCTGGACGGAAAGGGGCCGATCGAAGCCACGGAATACCGGCGTATCGAGATGATCGCCCCGGGCGTCGTGCAGCGCCAGCCGGTTAATGAACCCCTCTACACGGGTATCAAGGCCATCGATGCCATGACTCCCATCGGCCGGGGCCAGCGGGAACTGATTATCGGCGACCGTCAGATCGGGAAAACCTCCATCGGAGTGGATGCGATCATCCGGCAGAAGGATACGGGGGTGAAATGTATCTATGTGGCGATCGGACAGAAGAAGTCCACCGTCGCCCAGGTGGTGGAAACCCTCCGGAAACACGATGCCCTGTCCAATACCTGCGTGGTCATGGCCTGCGCGAGCGATCCCGCCACCCTTCAGTATATCTCTGCCTTCACCGGTTGCAGCATCGGTGAATATTTCCGCGACAAGGGGCAGGATGCCCTGATCATCTATGACGATCTCTCCAAGCAGGCTGTTGCCTACCGGCAGATCTCCCTCTTGCTGAGGAGACCCCCGGGGCGTGAGGCCTATCCGGGGGACATCTTCTATAACCACTCCCGTCTCCTCGAACGGGCCTGCCGGGTCAGCAAGGAACTGGGGGGAGGATCGCTCACCGCCTTGCCAATTATCGAAACTCAGGCCGGCGATGTCTCCGCCTATATACCCACCAACGTGATTTCTATTACGGATGGTCAGGTTTATCTTGAACCGAGTCTCTTTTTCTCCGGGGTGCGGCCCGCCATCAACGTTGGACTGTCCGTTTCCCGGGTGGGCGGCGCCGCCCAGGTAAAGGCGATGAAACAGGTGGCGGGAACGTTGAAGCTTGACTTGGCCCAGTACCGGGAATTGGCCGCCTTCGCCCAGTTCGGAAGCGACCTGGACAAGGCCACCAAATTCCAGTTGGAACGAGGGGCCAGGCTGATGGAACTCCTCAAGCAACCGAACATGAAACCCATGTCTCTTGCAGAGCAGGTGGTAAGCCTTTTCGCCGGCACCCGGGGTTTCCTGGACAAGTACGAGGTGGACAAGATCAGGGCCTATGAAACACAGCTCCTGTCCTTTGTGGAATCCAAGCATCCGGAGATCATGAAGGAGATCGAGGAGGCGAAGATCATCAGCCCCGAACTGGAGAAGAAAATGAGGACCGCCCTGGGCGAATTCGATGCGGTCTTCGTCGCCGACGGCAGCCATACCTCCCGGGGTTGATAATAAGGGTTGATAATGACGGTTAGGAGCAGGTAGCAATGGCCGCCTTAAAGGACATCAAAAGAAAGATAACGGGAGTTCAGAAGACCAAGCAGATAACGAAGGCCATGAATATGGTGGCGGCGTCAAGGTTTAAAAACGCCTATCTGCGGATGGAAAACTTCCGCAACTACTCCAGAAAACTGGCAGAGGTCATTGCCGGCCTTTCCGCGCGGGTGGATCTGGAGTCCCACCCGCTCTTTTCCGTCCGGGATTCGGGAAGGGTAAGGCTCTTGATGATCAGCGCCGACCGAGGCCTCTGCGGCGGGTTCAATACAAGCCTCATCAAGTATACAGGGCTGATAATAAAAGAACAGATCGCGCTGGGGAAAGAGGTAACCCTCACCCCGATTGGACGAAAAGGGCGGGATTACTTTCGGAAGAGGATGCCCCTTACGGAAGAGATGACGGATGTGCTGGGAAAATTTGATATCTCGCTGGCCGCTCTGATTTCGGACCGCCTGATCCCGTCTTTCATCCGGGGCGAGTTCGATGAACTCTACCTGATCTACAATAGTTTCATTAATGTTTCGGTCCAGAAACCCCAGCTGCATCCCCTGCTTCCCCTGGGGCGCGCCGGGGAGGCCCCGGAAAATGGCGCCGGTCCGGACTATATCTATGAACCGTCCGCGGGCGAAATGTTAGACAAGCTTCTCCCCATGCATGTTCATGTGCAACTTCATCAGGCCCTGGTGGAGACCGCCGCCGGGGAAAACGGCGCGCGGATGGTGGCGATGGATAATGCCACGAGGAACTGCGATGACCTGATTCAAAGCCTCACCCTTAAATTCAACAAGGCCAGGCAGGCGGCGATTACCGCGGAACTGATGGACATCGTGGGCGGCGCCGAGGCGCTGTCGCAGGGTTAGACATAAGGCGTAAGGCGGCTGGTAGGGGCGGGTTTCAAACCCGCCACTACAGGGTCATAATCCCTCCGCCGTTAATCTTTTTTATAAGGAGTCAGATATGAGCTTTGGGAAAATTGTCCAGGTCATCGGTCCGGTCGTGGATCTGGCCTTCGAGACGGGAAACCTTCCCCCGATTCTAAATGCCATTGCGATCTCCAATCCTGCCATCAGCGAGGAGGAGGACAATCTGATCGTGGAGGTGGCCCAGCACCTGGGGAATAATGTGGTCAGGTGTGTCGCGATGGATATCACCGACGGTCTTGTCCGCGGCATGCCGGCCAGGGATACCGGCTCACCCATCAGAGTCCCCGTAGGCCCTGCCTGTCTGGGCAGAATCATGAATGTGGTGGGACGTCCGGTGGACGGTCTGGGCGCCATTTCCTCCGAACAAACCCTACCCATCCATCGTCCGGCCCCGGCCTTTCTGGAGCTGGATACGGGCGTGAAGGTCCTCGAAACGGGGATCAAGGTGATCGATCTTCTGGTGCCCTTTCCCAGGGGAGGTAAAATGGGCCTCTTCGGCGGCGCCGGCGTGGGCAAGACAGTGGTCATGATGGAAATGATCAATAATATCGCCATGCACCACGGCGGAATATCCGTCTTTGGCGGCGTTGGGGAAAGGACCCGGGAGGGTAATGATCTCTATCTCGAAATGAAGGAATCAGGGGTTATCAAGCAGGCCGCTTTGGTCTACGGCCAGATGACCGAACCGCCCGGCGCCCGTGCCAGGGTCGCCCTTACGGCGCTCACCGCGGCGGAGTATTTCCGGGATGTGGAGAAGCAGGACGTTCTTCTGTTCATCGACAATATCTTCCGCTTCACCCAGGCGGGCTCTGAGGTATCGGCCCTCCTGGGACGGATGCCTTCCGCGGTCGGTTATCAGCCTACCCTCGCGACGGATCTTGGCGAGCTGCAGGAAAGGATCACCTCCACGGTAAACGGTTCGATTACGGCGGTTCAGTGTGTTTACGTGCCGGCGGACGATTTGACCGATCCGGCCCCAGCTACCACCTTCGCCCATCTGGATGGGACAGTCGTTCTCTCCCGGCCAATTTCCGAACTGGGAATCTATCCGGCAGTGGATCCGCTTGATTCCACCTCGCGCATCCTTGATCCCAATGTGGTGGGCGAGGAACATTATCAGGTGGCCCGCTTGCTTCAGTTGACCCTCCAGAAGTACAAGGATCTCCAGGATATTATCGCCATTTTGGGGATGGACGAGCTATCGGAAGAAGACAAGCTCACCGTCAGCAGGGCAAGAAAGATCCAGCGATTCCTCTCTCAGCCCTTTTTCGTGGCGGCCCAGTTTACCGGGACGAAGGGAGAATTTGTAACGGTAGCGGAGACTGTTCGCGGCTTTAAAGAGATACTTGAAGGCAAGCACGATGATCTTCCCGAACAGGCATTCTATATGGTGGGTGGCATCGATGATGCGATTGCCAAGGCCAAGAGGCTGGCAGAGTAAGGTGAGATGAGATGACCGACGAACTCGTTCTGGATATAATCACCCCGGAAAAACTGGCCTTCAGCGGTTCCGTGGAGCTGGTGACCATCCCCGGCACCGAAGGCCAGTTCTCGGTGTTAAAAGGTCATGCGCCGTTCCTTGGCGCCGTGGATATAGGCGAACTTTATTACACGAAGGGGGCAGAGAAGTTTTTTTACGCCCTCAATACGGGATTTGCCGAGGTATCACGCAACCGGGTGACGATTCTCGTGGAGACAGCGGAAAGGTCGGACATGATTGATCCTGAGCGGGCGATGAAGGCCAAGCAGCGCGCCGAAGAGGGGCTGGGGCAAATCTCCCGGGAGGAGATGGAGTTTCACAAGTTGCAGGCCGCCCTGGCCGGGGCGCTTAACAGATTGTGAATCTCCGCGCGGACTTGATGAAACACCCGGGCGAAATGGGGCCAGGATGAAGCGTGGCTACCTCGTAAGAAGTCGTAAAAACCTTGAATTCAGGACGGCTTCGTAAAAAGGCCCCCGGCCTTCACCGGGGCAGGCTGCGGCAAGGCGCACAACTCCTGAGGAATGAGGCGTTGGGGGAGGGGGCTTGTTCCGGAAGCCCAAAGGGATCGGAACGTGTCCCCGGGAACACGCCGCAAGCCTGCCCCCGCGAAGGCGGGGGAAGGATGCAGTGCAACGCAGCATCCGGACTTTTTACGAAGTCGTCAGCCTTCAGCCTTTCTTCCCAAGGTAGATATCGATCACGGAAAATTCCCGGATCCCGCCCGGGGTTTTCACCGTCGCCACATCACCGACTTCCTTGCCGATCAGGGCCTTGCCAATGGGCGAGGCCACGGATATTTTGTTCTCGTTAATATCCGATTCATGGGGTCCCACAAGCTGATACTCAATTTCATCTCCCGTATTGCTATCCTCGATCAGGACCGTTACCCCGAAAACCACCCGATCCGTGGAGATGTTCTTGAGATCGATAATGTAAGAATGGGCCAGATTGTTTTCGAGCTCCTGTATCCTGCCGTAAATGAAAGACTGCATTTCCTTCGCCGCGGCATACTCGGCGTTTTCCGAGAGATCCCCGTGGGCGCGGGCCGTTTCGATGTCTCTTATATTTGCGGGCAGGGAAACCGTCTTGATAAAATCCAACTCTTTTTTTAGCTTGTCGAACCCTTCCTTGGTAATGGGATTGCTGTTCATCTGGTTCCTCCGAAACGATTATGCCCTAGGATCTCAAACAGTTGTTTGTCACCAGGGCACGGCCACCTCTTAAATGATAAATCCTGGACTGTCAAGCCGGATTTAGGCGTCCCTGTCAGCAACAAACCTGAGCAGGATCACGCCTGGCGAATGAGACCGATCAGCCGCTTAAGATCACCTTCCCACCTGAGCGCCTGCAAAACCAATCCTTTTGATTAAAGCGCGTTCTTCGCCGACAAATAAATTGATTGACAAGAGTGCCATTATAATTTATTTAGTGCCACTCAGTTCCGGAAATTGGGGATTATTTTTATTAAAAACGTAGTCTGGAGGCGCACTAATGATAGAAATTCGTTGCCTGAAACCCGTCGCGGGGGTCTTCTTTGCTTTTGCTCTCTGTTGCTTCACGATTGTCCCGGCCTGGGCGGCTGTAAAGGACACCTTGGTGTATTCCTGGTCGTCCAACGTGGGGGAACTCAATCCCCACATGTATTCTCCCAACCAGATGTTCGCCCAGTCCATGGTTTATGAGCCGCTGGTCAAATTTACCGAGGGCGGCAAGGTCATCCCCTGGCTGGCGGAGAAGTGGTCCGTTTCCCCGGACGGCAAGGTCTATACCTTCTTTTTGCGCAAGGGCGTGGTCTTTTCCGACGGAACGCCGCTTCAGGCGCCGGCGGTCAAGAAGAACTTCGAAGCGGTCCTGGCCAACAAGGATAGGCACAAATGGCTGGAACTGGTGGTCCAGATCGACAAAGTCGAGGCCGTGGACGATTTGACCTTCCGGCTGACCATGAAAAACGCCTACTACCCGACTTTGCAGGAGCTTTGCCTGATCCGACCCCTCCGGTTCATGAGCCCGGCCGCCATGCCCGAGGACGGCAACACGTCCAGGGGCATCAAGAAGGCCGTAGGCAGCGGTCCCTGGGTTCTGGCGGAAACCCGCAAAGGCGAGTTTGACCTGTTCGAACGCAACGAAAAATATTGGGGGGTGAAGCCCAAGTTCAAGAAGCTTCTGATCAAGGTCATTCCCGATCCCAACACCCGGGCCGTGGCCATGGAAACCAGGGAGATCGATCTGATCCACGGCGCAGCCGGCCATGGCGCCGGGCAGCTAAGCCTGGACGCCTTTGATCGGTTTGCCAGGGACCCCAAATACATCACCAAGGTGTCCCAGCCCCTGGCCACCCGGGTGCTGGCCGTGAATTCCAAGCGGGGACCGACCGCGGATTTGGCCGTGCGCAAGGCCATCCAGCACACCGTGAACAAGGCCGCCCTGGTCAAGGCCGTGTTTTACAGCATTGAAACGCAGGCCGACACCCTGTTTTCCCCGGATACGCCCTACAGCAACCTGGGCCTGAAACCCTTTGGTTATGATCCGGCCCTGGCCGCCAAGCTTCTGGACGGAGCCGGTTGGAAGCAGCCTGCCGCCGGGGCCATCCGGGTCAAGGGCGGGGCCGAATTGTCCCTCGATCTCTGTTTTGTGGGTAACAACGCCCAGCAGAAGGCCATTGCCGAGGTCATCCAGGGCGACCTGAAAAAGGTGGGAATTAAGGTCAACCTGGTGGGCGAGGAGCCGGACTCCAATCAGAACCGCCAGAAGACCGGGGAATTCAGCCTGATCTTCAACGAAACCTGGGGCGCGCCCTACGATCCCCATTCCTTCTGCAGTTCCATGCGGACACCGTCTCATGCCGATTACCAGGCCCAGCTCGGGCTGCCCATGAAGGCCGAGATCGACGCCAAGATCGGCGAGGCGCTGCTGTCCATCGAAGAGGCCAAGCGCCAGGAGCTGTACCGCTTTATCCTGACCACCCTGCACGACCAGGCCGTGTACCTGCCCCTGACCTACATGACCGGGATCATTGTGCACAGACAGGACCTGAAGGGGGCGCAGTATGGCCCGACCAAGTTTGAGATTCCTTTCGAACTGATCGAACGGCAATAGCCCCATGGGGCGGACGCCGGGAGTAAAACAAAGATGATGCGATTCGCGGTTCGACGGCTGCTTCTCCTGCCGCCCCTTTTGCTGGCTGTTTCGGTGGTGGTCTTTCTGATCCTGCACCTGGGCCCGAACGATCCGGCCATGTCCTACTTGCGATTGTCCCAGATCCCGCCCACGGACGAGGCCCTGGCTGCTGCCCGGGAGTTCCTGGGTCTGAACAAACCGCTCCTGGCCCAGTACGTGGACTGGTTGACCCGGGCGCTTAAGCTTGATTTCGGGCTGTCCTATGTCACCCGCAGGCCGGTTCTGGACGAAATCATCTACTACCTGCCGGCCACCCTCAACCTGGCCGGGATATCCCTTGTCCTGACCCTGGTCCTGAGCATTCCCCTGGGCATGTGGGCGGCCCTGAACAGGGATCGCTGGCCCGATCATCTCACCCGGGGTCTGGCCTTTTTCGGGGTATCCATGCCCAATTTCTGGCTCGCTTTTCTCCTGGTGACCGTCTTTTCCATCTGGCTGGGCTGGCTGCCGCCCCTGGGCCGGGGCACTCCGGCCCATATCGTCATGCCGGCGGTCAGCCTGGCACTCATGTCCACGGCCATCAACATCCGGCTTATCCGGGCCAGCATGCTGGAGAACCTGAACAGCCGCAGTGTACTCTATGCCCGGGCCAGGGGGCTGAAAGAGCGGACCGTGGTGGGGGTGCATGTGTTGAAGAACTCGCTCATTCCCGTGGTCACGGCCATCGGCATGCACGCCGGAGAACTCTTGGGCGGGGCCGTGGTAGTGGAAAACATCTTCGCCTGGCCAGGCGTGGGCCGGTTTGCGGTTTCGGCCATCTACAACCGGGACTATCCGGTCATGCAGTGTTTTATCCTGTTCATGGTGGTCATCTTCGTGGTCTGCAACCTATTGGTGGACATCTGCTACGCCTGGCTTGATCCGCGCATCCGCCTGGCCGGAGGGGAGAATTCATGACCGTTTTGCACCGGTTGTTCAAGCGCCGTTTGGCCGCTGTGGCCCTCATTCTGGCCGGCGCCATCCTTCTTCTGGCGGTGGCCGCGCCCCTGATTGCGCCCTATGACCCCAACAACGTGGTCCTGGAGGAGAAGCTCTCCCCCCCCAGTTCCACCCATTGGCTGGGCACGGACCACCTGGGCCGGGACATCCTGTCGCGCCTGATCTATGGGACCAGGGTGTCCGTGGGGTCTGTGGCGGCCATCATTGCCTGCATCCTGGCGCTGGGCTTTGTCGTGGGCTGCCTGTCCGGGTATGCCGGAGGGGTCATCGATGCGGCGCTCATGCGTTTTTGCGATGTGTTTCTCACCTTTCCCACCTTCATCCTGGCCATGTTCCTGATCGGGGTTCTGGGCACGGGGTTGACCAACGTGATTATCGCCATCGTGCTCACCCATTGGGCCTGGTACGCCCGGCTCATCCGGGGGTTTGTCCTGTCTTTGAAAAACCGGGACTACATTCTGGCGGCCCGGGTGGCCGGAACGCCCAGAATCAAGATTGTGCTGCACCATATCGTCCCGCCGGTGTTCGCCCAGTTGGTGATCCTGGCCACCATGGACATCGGGCACATGATGCTCCACGTGTCCGGCCTGTCCTTTCTCGGCCTGGGCGTGACCCCACCCACTCCGGAATGGGGGGTGATGATCAACGATGCCCGCCAGTTCATCTGGTCCAGCCCGAGACTCATCGTCTACCCGGGGCTGATGATTTTCGTTACGGTGATGTCCTTCAACCTTCTGGGCGACGCCCTGCGCGACGCCCTGGACCCGACTGCGGGGGATAAAGAGTCATGAGCTGCGGCAAAACGGTTCTTGAGATCAATGGTCTGCGTGTGTCCCTGGCCAAGCCCTGCTGCCAGGGGCCGCCCCTGGTGGACGATGTCAGCCTGACCGTGGCCCGGGGGCAGGTGACCGGGCTCATCGGCGAGTCCGGTTGCGGCAAATCCCTGACCTGCCTGGCGGTTATGGACCTGCTGCCTCAGGCCATATGCCGGTCTGACGGCTCGATAACCCTGGCCGGTGCGCCCCTCGGGGAAGCCTCTGTGTCGCAATGGCGGTGCTTCCGGGGCCGGCGGGCGGCCATGGTCCTGCAGAATCCCATGAGCTGCTTCGATCCGATCTTCACCATCGGCCAACACATCCGGGAAACCCTGGCGGCCCATGGCTTGAAAGGTTCCGACTGCAAAGGTCGGGTGCGCTCCACCCTGGCCGAGCTCGACTTCGACCATCCCGACGAAATCCTTTCGGCTTATCCTTTTCAGCTTTCCGGGGGGATGCTCCAGCGGGTCATGGTCAGCCTGGCCTTGCTGCTGGAAGCCGAACTGCTCATCGTCGACGAACCTACCACGGACCTGGACGTCATTGTCCAGGCCCGCATTCTGGATTTGATCGACCGGTTGCGGCGGGAGAAGAATGTGGGTGTGCTTCTGGTGACCCATGATTTGAGCGTGATCGCCAGGCTCGCCGATCAAGTAGCGGTGATGAAGGAGGGTCGAATCATCGAGTCCGGCCCGGTTGCGGACATTTTTTCCGGGCCCGGCGAGCCCTACACCAGGGCCCTGCTCTCCGCCCATTTCAGCCTCTATGGGCCGAGCATTGCACGGGAGATCCGGGCATGAACCTTCTGGAACTGGACAAGGTTACCAAAATCTACCATCGGGGCGGATGGTTCGGTCGGGGAGCGTCTGTGGAGGCGGTGATGGACGTGAGTCTGGCCGTGCCCGAGGGCGGAAGTGTGGGGCTCATCGGCCGCAGCGGGGCCGGGAAAAGCACCCTGGGCCGGATGATCCTGGGCCTGGAGCGGCCGGACAGCGGAACAATCCGATACCGGGGCCAGGATCTGCAGACCTTCACCAAGCAGGACTGGAAGCTGTTCCGCCGCGAGGTCCAGGTGGTGTTCCAGAATGCGCTGGGGTCGGTCAACCCCAGGTGGCCGGTCAAGGACATCATTGCCGAGCCTGTGCGCAATTTCACACGCCTGGCGGGGGCCGGGCTGCGGGCCCGGGTGGAGGATCTGCTTCGGTTGGTGGGCCTGAGCCCGACGGATGCCGATAAATACGCCCACCAGTTCAGCGGCGGGCAGCTTCAGCGGATCTGCATCGCCCGGGCCCTGGCCCTTCAGCCCAGGCTGATCGTTCTCGATGAGGCCGTGAGCAGCCTGGACATGCTCATCCAGGCCCAGATCCTGAAACTCTTGCGGGACCTGCGTGACGAAACCGGAGTATCCTATCTTTTCGTGTCCCACGATATCCGCGTCGTGGCGGGGTTCTGTAATGTGGTGGCGGTCATGCACCAGGGCCGGATCACTTCGCAAGTGACGGACCTGTCCCGGGCCGAAGAGGCGGATGATCCGGTTCTGCGGCAACTGGCCGCATCCGTGCTCCCTGCCTGGCCTAAGAACCTGGCCAAAGCCGCCCGAACAAGCGGTGCGGCAGGCCTGAGATAAAGGAGACCAATATATACCGGACAGTTTGTGTGCTTCTGACACGGATTTAGGTGTCCCTGTTAGGCGTCCCTTGTTTTGACCGGACAGGTATGTTACTATCGCCCTCATCCGGGGGTCCACTCCGGGAAGAATCGGGTTAATACATAATGCTGGACAGTCATAACCGGGAAATCAACTATCTTCGCGTATCGGTCACCGATCGCTGCAATCTTCACTGTCTTTACTGCAATCCCAAGGTGGGTTTATCCGAGGGTGGGCGGGACGATATCCTGAGTTTCGAAGAGATCCACCGGGTGATCAGGGCGGCGGTCAGGCTAGGCATCACAAAGGTCCGGCTCACCGGGGGAGAGCCGCTGGTACGGAGGGGACTCGCGGATTTTATCAGTTCCCTGGGCGAGATAGAGAACCTGACCGATATCAGCCTTACCACCAACGGCATTCTCCTGGCTTCCATGGCGGATGAAATCCGGCAGGCCGGGATCAAAAGGATCAACATCAGCCTCGATTCCCTGGACAAGGGGAAATATGCCCGGATAACCGGCGGCGGTGATTTGCGGGCGGTGCTTGACGGGATTGACGAGGCCTGCCGGCTGGGCTTTTCTCCCATCAAGATCAACAATGTGGCCATCAAAGGCTTCAATGATGATGAAATCCTTGATTTTGCGGGGCTTGCCAGCGAGAGGCCCTTTCAGGTAAGATTCATCGAACTGATGCCCTTTACCGGGGATGGACAGGTGGAAACCGGTGATTACCTCTCCAACCAGATCGTGCGGGAGGTCATAGAGGGCAGGTATGGTCTTCAGGAGATACAGCGGCAGGGCGAAAACAATTCCGGTCCGGCGAGGATTTTCCGGTTGAATGGCGGCATGGGCGAGATTGGTTTCATCAGCCCCTTGAGCCATCTTTTCTGTGACTCCTGCAACCGCTTGAGGCTGACCTCAGACGGAACCCTCCTATCCTGCCTGCTCTACCCGGACGGAATCGACCTCAAGGAATCTCTTCGGCGGGGATGCAGTGACGAGGAATTGACAAAGCTGCTCCAGAGGGCGATCATCGTCAAACCCATGAAACACCAGATCAGCCCGAATGGCGGTCGGATAAAAAAATGCGGCCGCCAGATGTACAATATCGGCGGGTGAAAGAGGGCGGACTCGTAAAAAGTCAAGAAAATGCTAATTTCGGAACGGCTTCGTAAAAAGTTCGCAGGCAAGGCGCGCAAATCC
>JAXMLI010000221.1:0-5297 GCA_034368785.1 Smithellaceae bacterium
TCCCTCGCCTTTTGGAGGGCCACGCTCCGTCGTGGCCGAAAGGCTTTGGATATTCCACTCCTTGCTGCGGACGCGACGGAGCGCGTCCCTCCGAAAAAAATGTACTTCCATAACTTTTAGTGCTTATGGTTAAGTTCCTTAGAAGTCTGGAATCTCCCCTTCTGTCATTCCCGCCGGAGTTTACCCTCGTGGAGACGGGGGCGGGAATGACGGGTTGGGGGTTTTTTTACGAGGGCGTCATAAATAAATCTGTCCCCGTTTCTATTGTTTCTATTCTAAAGCTGATTCTTACGGTCCCTTGCTATCTCTAAATCCTGCCGGTGCGGTCCCTTCTTCGTCCTTCGTCGGGGCCGTCTCCGGTTCGTCTTTGATCTCCGCGACCGGCTCCGGACCGCCGGCCAGTTCCTCATACCACAGGGAGTGGCGATGGCGGATATAGTCAAGATTGGCCTTGCCGGTAAACATCGGTCTCAGGAGCGGCCTGTTCACCTTGAAGATGAAGGCCGCCAGATGACCGGCCACGCCAAAGAAAAAGAGGAGGGTGGTAAACAGATGGGTAAGGGTCACGACCGTGAGGAATACCGGGGGCAGATAGACCCCGGGCAGGTTTCTTGTAACCTTGATGAGCCCCGTCACGATCAGGACCAGGATGACTACGGCCATGTAGAGATAGGCCAGCCTTTGTTCGGCCAGATATTTGCCGGCCGGCGGTTCCTCGCCGATCCCGATGAAGCTGAGCATGGTCTTGAGCGAGGCCTTGCCGTCGCCCTTTCGGGGCAGAAGACCCCGGTGGCCAAGCATTCCGTGATAGATGACATGAAAGATGGCAACCGAAATAAAGACCATGGCGGCCAGGTAGTGGATCTTAAGCTGGATAAAATAGTCGCCCGACCAGCCCAGCAGCGGAAGTTGCGTTACCATGTAACGCTTGTACATGGGCAGTTCGCCGAAGCCGGAAAAGAGCAGGATAAACCCGGTGATCGCCAGAATCCAATGCTCGGCCATTTCCATCGCGCTATGACGAACGACCATGCCTCTATCTTTCAAAATTCGTTCATCCATTATTTTTCTCCTTCAATTCACTTCTCTTTTTCAGGAATGCAAGTCCCGCCGCGCCGGCTGCGGCGACCAGGGGCGCCAGGATAAAGCCGCCGGCCAATTGGTTCGTCTCCTTCAGCCGGGGCTCCACCTTCTGCATGAGCAGGGTATCCTTTTTTTCCTTGAGCTGGGCAGTGATCTTTTCAAAAGGAACCCGGCTTACGTACAGGGTGGCCGTGCCGCCGTTTTCGTCCTTGCCGTAAATATAGCCGCCAATCTCCTTCGCCCGGCTCTCGGCCAGGGCCAGCATCTCTTCCCTGGTTCCGAAGTAGAGGGGTCGTTTCGTCCCGAGTCTCTTTTCGCAGGCCGAAACACAGGCCGGCGGTTCGCCTTTGGCAATCAGGTCGTGACAGAGATCGCACTTGTACATCACGCCGCCACCTGCGGGCAGGGGCTGAATCTTCATATAGATCCCCACCCCGCTTTGCCGCTTTGGTATCCGCCAGGGACAGACGTCCTGGCATTTGGCCCCGCCCATGCAGAGGTCGTGATTGATTACCACGGCGGAGTCCTTGTATTTGTTCAGGGCGCCGAAGGGACAGAGATTGGCGCAGGGGGCATTGTCGCAATGCATACAGCGCCGGGGGATAAAGACCTCCTGCTGGTCAACCTGCACCTTTTGAATCGTAGTCCAGTTGTACGGGGTCAGTTTGTCGATCTCCCCCTGACGGTCCGACCAGTCATCGTGCTTCTTGTGGGGCCAGAGGTCCCGGATGGGTTTCTGCGGCACGGGAAACTGTTCCTTGTTCTTGAGCCGGCAGGCCTCGACGCATTTTGGCATCGCCTCGCCCTTGCACCCGTCGCATTTGGTCAGGTCGATCAGGGTGGTAAAGGCGCCGGCCTTGGCCTGGGCCTTCTCCGGCAAGGCGAGGCCTCCCGTGGTTCCCGCGAGGGTCAGGGCCGCCGTGGTCTTTAAAAAACTTCTCCTGCTGATTTGTTTTTTTTCTCTCATATTATGCCTCATTACTTACTGGGTAAACTCTCCCGATCCTCATCTCTCAAGCGAGGGAAAGAAAACGGGCCAGGACCTCTTCGAGATCCTTCGATTTCTTCTCAAGGTCGGCGGCGCTGTTCTCGGTCATTCCAGAGAGGCAGTCGCCAAGATGGACCCTCACGATCTCCAGTCCGGTTTTTTTCAAGGCCGCCGAAACGGCGGAAAGCTGGGTGAGAACCTCTACGCACTCATTGCCGTTCCCCAGCATGCGCTCCAGGCCCCGGATCTGACCCTCTATCCGCCTTAATCTGGCAATGATTTTCTTTTTGTTGTCATTCATACCATACCCCCGTAGGGTATATATAAGGGGAGTAATCCGACCTGTCAAGGGATTTTTCGTAACAACTCCGATAGGCACAGAGGCACAAAGAAAAATGAAGCAGATGAGCCAGTTGCAAAATTCACGGCAAAGACGGCCACGACGGAGCGGGGCCCTCCAGACGGCGAGGGGATAGGCATGTTTTGGTGACTGGAGGGACGCGCTCCGTCGCGTCCGCGAGGGTTTTGCAATTGGTTCAGACAGGAAAGATAACTTTGTGCCTTTGACCCTATGAACCTGAGTAGCTATAATTTTTCTATGAATGGGCCGGAATGGCGCATTTCTCTTTTCTTTTTTGACTTTTTACAGCGCCGCCAGATGGTGATATAGGAAACTGCAGTCGGGGATCGACGTTGTTTAATATTTTGTATGGATGTACGCATGTTTAAAAGGTTTCTGATTCTTGCCCTCGCGCTTCTGGTTTTGGGGTTTATATCGCCCATTGCCCTGTACCTATTTTATCCATCCATGTCCGGTCTGAAGGAGGGAGTTCCGGAAAAGACCGCCTTCATGAAATATCGAGAGGAGCAGTGGCGCGAGAAAGGGAAAAATATCCGGATGGTTAGACATTGGACACCCCTTGCGGCCATCTCCCCCAATCTCATCCGGGCGGTGATTATCGCCGAAGATGACAAGTTCTGGCAGCACGAGGGTTTCGACTATGACGCGATCCGGAAGGCCCTGGAAAAGGATATAAAAAAGGGAAAATTCAAGTACGGCGGCAGCACGATCAGCCAGCAACTCGCGAAAAATCTCTTTTTATCTCCCGCGAAGACGCCCGCGCGGAAGTTGAAAGAGGCCATTCTCACCTGGCGGCTGGAGCGGAACCTTTCCAAGAAAAGGCTTATCGAACTCTACCTGAATGTGGCGGAATGGGGCGAGGGGATCTTCGGGGTCGAGGCGGCCTCCCGGCATTACTTCGGCAAGAACGCCCACGCGCTGACTCCCCGGGAGGCGGCCCGGCTTGCGGCGATCCTGCCCAACCCCCGGCGGTACAGCCCCCTGGGGGATTCCCGATACGTGGAGGCCCGGGCGGAACTTATATATCAGATTATGGTGAAGCGGAACCTGGTGATCCCCGAGTTTGAAGAACTGCTGGGGGATTCACCCCGTGACCTCGCGCCGCCAACAGAGCCCGCGGACCAGGAGAGGGATCGCCGGGAGGAGCCACGACCTAAATCAGGACCGACCGAGCCCTGATGCCACAGCGCAGGCTAAACCCGGTGTTTCGGAGGGCCAGGCTCCGTCCTGGCCGCAAAGGTGTTGGATAAGGGCAGGTTGTCCGGACGCGACGGAGCGCGTCCCTCCATGAGGGAAATGCATGGTCGGGGGTTTGCGGAGGGCCAGGCTCCGTCCTGGCCGCTTAGGTCGTGGGTGTTGCACCGCCGATGCGGACGCAACGGAGCGCGTCCCTCCGAGAAACAACTAGACCATTTCGAGCGCGCAGGCCAGAGACACACCGCCGCCGCCGCAAAGCGTGGCCAGCCCCAGGGTCTTGCCCCTTTTTCTCATGGCGTGGATCAGGGTCACCATGACCCGGCAGCCCGTGGAACCCACCGGATGACCCAGGCCGATCCCGGAGCCGTTTACATTGGTGATCTCCCGGTTCAATTTCAACTCCCTTTCGCAGCCCAGATACTGGCCGGCGAAGGCCTCGTTCACCTCGATGAGTTCGAAGTCGGAGACCCCAAGGCCGGAGCGGGCCTCCAGATTCCGGACGGCCGGAACGGGGCTGAGGCCCATGACCGAGGGGTGACAGGCGCCGCGGCCCACGGCCTTGATCCGGGCGAGAGGCATTAATCCCAGCTCTTTGGCCTTCGTCTCCGACATGATCATCATGGCGCTGGCGCCGTCGTTGATGCCCGAGGAGTTGCCCGCGGTCACCTTGCCGATTTTGGGAATAAACGCCGGAGGCAGCAGCGAAAGCTCCTCCATAGTCAGACCAGGGCGGAAATGCTCGTCTTTATCGAAGACCAACGGCAGCTGTCCCTTTTTCCGGGGAATCTCGAGGGGAACGATTTCCTCGGCAAAGTCGCCGTCCCGGTTGGCCCGTTCGGCATTGTTGTGACTCCTGAGGGCCACCTCGTCCATCTCCTCTCGGCTGATATGGTACATCTGGGCGATAAATTCGGCGGTAACGCCCATGATGTAGGGTTTTCCCCGGAAAAGTTCGAGGGGCATCCCCTCCTTCAGTGGGCCGTTTTCCGGGCCGGGGAGCAGATGCGATCCCGCATGAAGCGCATGAATGATGTTATCCACCAGGACCTGGTCCTGGAGACGCAAGCCCCAGCGCGCATTGGGAATGGAATAGGGGATTCCCGACATGTGTTCCATGCCGCCGGCCAGGATGACCTCGGCCATGCCCGCCTGGATCATGGCCATGCCGGAGACGACCGCCTCCATCCCGGAGATGCAGACGCGATTCAAGGTAACTGCCGTTACGGTCTCGGGGATACCGGCCATCAGGGCGGAGACGCGGGTCACGTTGAGGGCGTCCACCGGCTCCATGCAGCAGCCGAACCGGACATCGTCAATCAGTCCAGGGTCGATTCCGGCGCGCGCCACCGCCTCCTTCATGACGATGCTGCCCAGACGGGCGCAATTGAGATCCTTCAGCGATCCACCAAAACCGCCGATCGCACTTCGACATGCCGACACAATAACCACGTCTTCCATATTTGGGTCCTCCTGAAATAGTCCGTCTCTGCCCGCATAAGCAGCTGCTGTTTCCGCCATTCTTAATGGCAAGCGCCGAAAAAAGCAAGGCGCTAAGAGCAGTTTAGTGTGAGAAAAACCATTGGCATCCTATCCGTTCAGTGAGTTGTCTCACGTTCGGAAAAGGAAGGGAGGATTTATAATATAAATAAGGGGTTATTTCTTATCCGC
>JAXMLI010000222.1:0-5141 GCA_034368785.1 Smithellaceae bacterium
GAGATGAAAAAGGTTTTGGAGAAATGCGGCTACCTGCTGGCAAATGCACATTCGCTCATGATCTTTCCTGAGGGTGGCCGGTCCAGGACGGGCCGGGTGGATCGGGAGAATTATACCTACGGGGTGGGACGGTTCATCAGCGCCTTTCCGGAGAGCCGGGTCTTGTGCCTTTATCTCCGTGGAGAACGCCAGGAAAGTTATGGGAATATACCCAAGTGGGGCGAACGCTTTTATGTGGCGGTGGAGCCATTGGCCGTGGAGAGGGGCGCGTCCGCCGGCTTGAGGGAGAATCGCGCCCTGGCCGGGCAGGTTATCGAGAAACTGGCCATGATGGAGGAGAAATATTTTGCCTCACGTGGGCAATGACATCGTGGATCTCAGGAGCCTGGAAGCGGCAGGGAAGGGCGCTGATCTGCCATTCGTGGCCCGGGTGCTGACCGCGGCTGAGGAAGAAGCGCTTGATCGCAGCGGGCGGCGGGATCTTCTGCTCTGGCTCATCTGGGCGGCGAAAGAGACGGCCTACAAGGCGGTGAGCAAGGGTGAGGGAGGCCTGTCCTTCATCCCCAGGCGTTTTCAGATGGACCCGACCGGTATTCCTGCTGACTTGTCTTCCCTCGGGAACTGGCAGGGTCTGGTACGGACCCCCGGCGGGGAGGTCCATGTGAAGGCCGAGGCCACTGATGATTATGTCCATGTGGTGGGCTGCACCTCCGATGAAGCGCTCAGGCGGGTCACTGCCTTTTGTGCTAAACCGGGCGGCGATGAATCTGAACTTCCACGTGCCGAAGAGTCCCGGCTGGTTCGGGGGACGGCCATTGAGGCCTTGGCTCCCTATCTTGGCGCCGTCCCGGAGGACCTGGAAATCAGGCGCTCGCCGTGCGCAAAAGGACTCGGTCCGCCCCTGCTGTACCATAAGGGCAAACCGGCCGCAGTGGACTTGAGTCTCAGCCACCACGGCCGGTTCGTAGCCGTTGCCTTTCTCGCAATTGATTAAGCCTTATTTCTTCAACCAATCAGCCATCTCGTCAGCCTGATGTGATTCCTGTTGCAGCACCAGATCGAGTTTCATCATAAGCCCTCCATGCCTGGCAAATTCTGAATCCTCTTTCAATTTCAGATGCCGGCGATGGGCCGCTTTTACGTCCGCCCTGGCCTTTTCCATGACTGCCGCCGGTTCTTCCATGCTCCTGTCGATGGGCAGGAGTCGGAATTCGGGGAGGGGGCCGTCTTCGGCCACCGCTTCGGTGAAGAGAGAAAGCTGCTTCATCTTCTCCATCCCCTGATCCATGAGCTGCCAGCCCAGCAAACCCTGACCCTGGGATTTCCAGGACAGGAGGATATGCTGCCACATCTCCGAATACTTGGCGCTGATTTCGCCCTGGAGGCTTCCGATGAATCCCCCGGGAAGCTCTCCCTCTCCCCCGGAGGGCCGCGCTGCCTCCGCCGGGTCCAGCTTATCCAGGAGCCGCTGGAAACGCCGGGCGTGAATCGCCGACTCCCAGGCCTCCCGGCAGAGAACCCGCTTTATATGGGGGTCATCCACCCGCTCGGCCTCTTTATTGTAATGGGGGATCAGTTTTTCTTCATATTTGATATAAGACTGGAGCATGGTGCGCTGACTTGTCGGGTCATAGGGATATGGTCCAGGCACAAGATCGGGTTCCCCCCCCAAGCCGCAGATGATCATCCCCAGCCAGTGCAGATGCCACATTTCCTCCCTGGAGCGGGCCAGTAGACTGGCCCCGATAACGGTATCTTCCCCTTCCTGGTAGGCATGGGCAAGGTAACGTATGATGGCGGCATGTTCATCAGCCAGGTCCCGGTTCAACATCTCGATCAGCTCTTTCTTCTCCATGACAGGCCTCCTTGCTCAGGTTGTTGTTCATAAGGTATCGACGACTGTCGACGGGGAATCTTACCGCACGACCAGGATATTCAGCAAGGAATAAATCTCGCTACTGATTGCGGATCGGGAGGGAAAGACGAAAGAATGTTTTGCGCTTTTCGTTCTTTTGCGCTATTCACGCACACTTAACCGGAGCTTACAATGGGGATGAACGACAAGGAGAAGTTTGCCGGGTGATCCCGCAGGGTGCGTCGACAGGTTCGAACATGGATTAAAAGGAAACAGGTAATGATTGACCGAGATTTGCGCACCCGCCCCGCCCGCCGGACCTGGGCGGCGATTTTTGCCCTCCTTGTCCTGGCGGTCTTCGCCCTGGGGTACTGGGCCGCCCACTGGCGCGCCAAGGTGGTGGACGCCGAGCTGCGCGCAGGGCTGCTCCAGCAGGCCATGGGTCTTACCCGGACGATGGACCCCGCGCGGATAAAGGACCTTTCGTTTACCGCCGCCGACCAGGAACGTCCGGTGTTCCGACTCCTGCGCGAGCAGATCAGAGGCTATCAGACGATGATCCCCTGCCGGGGCATCTACACCCTTGCCATTCGGAATGGCGCGCTTGTGTTCGGACCGGAGTCGTACGCCCAAGGCGACCCCCAGGCCTCGCCGCCGGGCACGACATACCAGCAGCCCACCGCGGAGGCCCGCGCCATGTTTCATACCCGGCGGGCCTTTACGGAGGGACCCGCCGCCGACGAATACGGCACCTTTGTCTCCGCCTTTGCCCCGGTGTTCGATCCAGAGAGCGGCGAGGTGTTGATGGTCGTCGGTCTGGACCTGGAGGCCGCCGATTGGCAGACCACCCTGACCCGGGCACGGCTAGAGGCCGTTCTGTGCGTACTCTTCCCGGCGGCAATCCTGCTGTGCGGTATTTTTGTTTTATGGCGGCGGGCAGAGCGGCCCTTAGAGAAGCAAACAGGTTTGGGTAACGCCGAAATCTACCTTGTGGCCGCCTTTGGTCTGGCCTTGACCCTCGTCGCGGCGCTCGCTTTTCACGAGGCCGAAACCCGTTCCCGGCGTGAATCATTCCGGCATCTGGCCCAGGCCAAGGCCGATCTGGCCTTGATTTCCTTTGAGAATCTGCGGGATCAAAAACAGGAAACCCTGGTCCGCTTCCTGCGATCGGCCCTTTCCGTGGGCCGGGAGGAGGATGCGCCCGCCATGGCGGACCTTTATCAGCTCCAAGCCGGCCAGTCCCCCCGGTTTCTGGCCTCTTCCCTCCCGGGACATGCAGCGCCTTACCGGGCGGACGCCCCCGGCCAGGAAGCGATTCATTTGCATGCCGATATTCCCGCCCTCTTTCCCCTTTTTGCCTTCGATAAATCCTACGCCCTGGCGATTCATCCGACGCCGGCGTTCCTGGCGGCCAATCCCCTGTGGGCCGGAGGGACGGCGGTCCCTGTGGGGCTGCTCCTGACGGCGCTGCTCACGGCCTTTGCCGCGTTCCTCCTGCGCCGCAGGGCCGACCTGGAAATCCAGGTGCACGCCCGCACGTCACAACTGGCAGAGAGCGAGGAACGCTACCGCGACCTCGTGGAAAATATCCATGACCTTATCTGCACCCATGACCTGGAAGGGAATATTCTCTCTGTGAACCGGGCGGCGCTGAAACTGCTGGGCTATGAGTCGGGTGAAATGATCGGCAAAAACATCCGCGATCTTCTCGCGCCTGGGGCGCGGCAGGAGTTTGATGAATATCTGACGACCATCCGGCGGGAAGGCGCCGCCCGCGGGCTGATGCAGGCGCAGAGCCGGAGCGGCGAAAAACGCCTCTGGGAATATGATAACACCCTGCGCACCGAGGGGGTGCCCCGACCCATTGTGCGTGGCCTGGCGCGTGATATCACCGACCGCAAACAGGCAGAGGCCGCTCGTGAGAAACTGGAGGCCGAACTCCGCCAGGCCCAGAAGATGGATGCGGTGGGGCGGCTGGCCGGCGGGGTGGCCCACGACTTCAACAACATGCTCAACATCATCATCGGTTACGCGGGGCTCGCGCTCATGAAGCTCGATTCCTCCGATCCCCTCCAAACCCATATCCAGGAGATAATGACGGCTGCTAAACGTTCGGCGGACCTCGTCCGGCAGCTTCTGGCCTTCGCCCGCAGGCAGACCATTGCCCCGCGGGCGCTGGAGCTCAACGACACCGTCGCGGGGCTGCTCAAGATGCTCCAAAGGCTTATCGGCGAGGACATCGACCTGCGCTGGAAGCCCGGCCCCGATCTCTGGCAGGTGAACTCGGACCCCACCCAGCTGGATCAGATCCTGGCCAATCTGACGGTGAACGCCCGTGACGCGATCGCCGGCGTCGGCAAGATTACCATCGAG
This sequence comes from Smithellaceae bacterium, assembly GCA_034368785.1. Taxonomy (GTDB): domain Bacteria; phylum Desulfobacterota; class Syntrophia; order Syntrophales; family CAMTWB01; genus CAMTWB01. The sequence goes on from JAXMLI010000222.1 coordinate 4,229, forward strand.
ACGGACAATATGGCCTTTGATGAGGCCTACTGCCAAAGCCATGCCGGTTTAATCCCCGGGCAGTACGTCCTTCTGGCGGTGAGTGACGACGGTTGCGGCATGGACAAGGATATTATGGCACACCTCTTCGAGCCCTTCTTCACGACGAAGCCCGTGGGGGAGGGGACCGGCCTCGGTCTGGCCACGGTGTATGGCATTGTGAAGCAGAATGGGGGTTTCATCAACGTGTACAGCGAACCGTCCAAGGGGAGCACGTTTAAAATCTATCTGCCCCGATACTGCTTCGAGGAGGCGGCTCTCGAGACGCCGAAACAGGCCAAGGCGCCTGTCGGCACGGAGACGGTGCTCCTGGTCGAGGATGAGGAGGCGCTGCTCGAAATCGGCCAGATAATGCTTGCCCATCTTGGTTATGAGGTGCTGGCCGCCGGCAGTCCCATCCAGGCGCTCCGGTTGGCCGAGGAATACCCGGGCGAGATCCATTTATTGCTGACCGACGTGGTGATGCCCGAGATGAACGGTCGGGACCTTTGGCAAAGGGTCAGCGCCCTGCGTCCGGGGATCAAATGCCTGTACATGTCGGGCTATACGGCCAACGTCATCGCCCATCGCGGCGTCCTGGACGAAGGCGTTCACTTCCTGCAGAAGCCCTTTTCCCTGGAGACCATGGCCGGGAAAGTTCGCGAAGCGCTCTTGTGATTGCGGATTTCGGATTGCCCCTTCAAGGGGGGCCTTAGGAGGGGCACTGCTTAATTCCTCCCCCTTCAAAGGGGGCCTTAGGACGGGCACAGCGAGATTCCTCCCCCTTGAAGGGGGACCTGAGGAGGGGCACTGCTTAATTCCTCCCCCTTGAGAGACTGTGTCATAAGAGGGAAGGGGGCGCATTGTTCTTTGACATAAAAGTATCAGTATCGCA
>JAXMLI010000223.1:0-3750 GCA_034368785.1 Smithellaceae bacterium
TTGTTTTTGCCGATCCCAGGCAATTTCTGCTGCGCAGTGATCGCTATGACCTCATCCTGGTCGGGATGCCGGAGCCATCTTCGGGCCAGTCCAACCGGTTTTATACACAGGATTTTTTTACCTTGTGCGCCGCCCGGCTGAATCCTCAGGGCATCCTGGCATTCCGGCTCCCGTCGGCGGAAAATTACTGGACGCCGCAAATGACGCGCCGCACGGCCAGTATCTACCGGGCTCTAACTGCGGTCTTTGATCACATCCTGATCCTCCCGGGAACCACCGATATCATCACGGCCTCCGCCACTGCGCTGCCCACCGGTCCGGAAATCATGACGCAGAGGCTCAAGAGCCGGGAAATCCGGACAAGACTCATTACTCCGCCCTATCTTGATTATTTGTTTACCAATGACCGTTTCTTCGCCGCCAGGCAGCGATTACAGACATTGGAAGCGCCCGCCAATACCGACAATCGTCCTGTCTGTTACGCCTTTGCCGTTATGGTCTGGCTGTCAAATTTTTTCCCTCAGTCCGCCTTTACGGATATGACCTCCATTGCGCCCGGCCGCCTGAGCGCCCCGTCCTTCTGGTGGCTGCTATTTCCGTTCCTGGCGCTACTTTTTCTCATCAGCCGGCGGCGCCTGCTATGGCGCTCCGTCTTTCTGGTCGCCGTGGCTGGTTTTCTGGGCATGGTCCAGGAGTCGATCCTGCTGCTGCACTATCAGTTGAAACACGGCGTCCTGTTTCAGGATATCGGCATTCTGCTGACGCTGTTCATGGCCGGGCTCGCCCTGGGGGCGGCGACGGTTAACCAATAAGGATTGATGAGACCTGCAAGGTCGCATTCAATCCTTTGTTCAAGAAGCCGCGGGGGGCTGCCTATATATAGGGTAAAGGTTCGAAGAGTCGATGGGGGAGGGAAGAAAATCGGAAAGCTATCGGCGATTCGAGAGGTTATTTTCGAGTTGATCCCTGAAAAGAGTGTCATTATTCATACAAAAATGCCTGTATTGTGCTGCGCTTAAAGCCGTATTTTATGGTTTGGACGCACTACTGCATTGCCACTTTTTGAGGTGGTTTGCCGACAAAAGAAGTAAATGTGGTGAAGAAGTTTAGTCATGTTGGCCCTCTGCATAGCTTGCCGGGGATGAGACTGAAAATATAGAGAAGGATACCGCCACAGACTGGGCAGAAGGGCTTTGGCAATACGGGTTTCTGTTTTATAGCTGATAAGTCGGTGAGACAGAAGCTCATCTCCTGCTGGCTTGCAAGAATAAGGAGCCGTAAGCGAGCAAGAGAGACGGCGCAGTTGCTGCTCATGAAGCCGTAGTGCCGCACTTTCATGAAGCCTGCGGGCAGGACATGCTGGAGAAAGCGTCTAATGAACTCGAGAACATCGAGGGTGATGTTGCGGTTGCGATTGCTTCCTTTCTTTCGATAGGAGAAGGTGACGTTTCGATCTTTGACGGCCATGATTCTGGAATCGGAGATAGCCACTCGGAAGATATAGGGGGCGAGGTATTTTAGGGTCGCCTCGCTGTCGCCTATGGCCTGGCAGTTGACGTTCCAGGCGATTTGCCAGCTTACAGGGTCGATTTTGTGGAGCAGCCCCTGTCTTGCCATTTCGGCCTTGAATTTTGCCTTGAAGATCTTGGATAGGGCTTTGACCGGCAGATAGAAGGCGTTGCCGGCTGGCAGCCACTTATTTCTGTCGGTGGATAGTCCACCAGCCGGGACGATGAAGTGCAGATGGGGATGATACTGCATCTGACGCCCCCAGGTGTGGAGCACAGCTGTAAAACCCGGCAGATCGGCGCCTATGAAGCGCGGGTCTTTGGCCAGTTTTTTGATGGCGCTGGCAGATGCCGTGAACATTGCGCCATAGGCAGCCTCCTGATAAGTGCGGCAGAAGGGCCGGATCTGCTCAGGCATGGTAAAGGTGAGCAGGAAGTGGTCGCCGGGCAATCGTCGGTCAAGTTGCGCTTCCAACCACTGGCGGCTTTTGTGATACTGGCATTGCGGGCAGTGGCGGTTGCCGCAGGAGCGGTCGATAAGATGTTCTTTGCCGCAGTTGTCGCATTGATAGACGGCAACGCCGTATTGCCCGGAGCGGCAGTTGATGATGGCATCGATGGTTTTTTTGTGCTGTAGAGGCATATCAGGATATCGGGCAAGATATTCAGGTCCGAAGGTGCGGAATATATCGGTAATTGCGCCCATGATCACACCTCCTGCATGACGGAATTGATGATCTGATAAGCATCCTCCATTCCTTTATTGGTCAGATGCAGGTAGACCATGGTGGTTTCGATGTTGGAATGACCGAGATTTTTTTGGATGATGCGGAGGTTGACGCCGGCTTCCAGCAGGTGGGTGGCATATGAGTGGCGCAAGGTGTGGACGGAGACGCCCTTCTTTTTAATGCCGGCGGCGTATTTTGCTTTCCTGAGGGCGCCTTGGACTCCTTCGATAGACATGGGAACTTGGGAAGTCGGTCCATCTTGTCCGCCTCTGCCGACGGCTGGAAAAATGAGCCTGGGGTTTCGGTGGGTGGGCCAATATCGACGCAGCAGGGCATAGGTTGACTCGGGGAGAGGGACATAGCGGTCCTTGGCCCCCTTGCCGCGGTGGACATGGATCATTTTCCTTGGTCCGTCGATATCGGAAACTTCCAGGTACAGACCTTCCTGGAGGCGCAGACCACAGGAATAGACGGTCGCCAGGTAGGCATAGTTATGGAAGGGGCGTACCAGTGAAAAAATCTTTTTGACTTCGTCTCTGGAGAGTACGGCAGGCAGCCGCCTTTCCCGTCTTGCCTGAGCGATGATAAGCAGGTGCCAGTCACGCTTGAGCACGTGTTTGAAGAAGAACTTGACGCCGGAATAACAGATGCGCATGGTGGCCGGGCTCCAGCCGGTGACATTCTGACGGTGGATGAAATAATCAAGCAGTTCATCTTCGGTGATGTGATCCGGTGTTTTGTCGTAATGTTCGACAAGCTGACGCATGGAACGCAGATAGGCTTCTCTGGTACTTTCACCCATGCCGTTGACTTGCATGGATTTGTCCATTTTTGAATGCCACTCGGTTTGGTACCACCAGTACTTTTGCATAGCTCTCTCCTTTTCAATGAGGGTTGATAAGATCGGAAGCCCGTTGCTTCCAAAGAGAGTATAATGCAAAAAGCGGGTGGTGCCAGCCGGTGGTGATGATGATGGGTTCTTTGGTGGTGGTTTTATGATAACAGAAGGATGTTAATGGAATCTGCCGCGTAGCGGCTTACTTGAACCAGTCGCTTCAGCCGACCGCCAAAAAGCTGGCGGCGGCTGACCTCTAGCGTTATGCATCGAAATAATAAGGAAACTGAAATCTGGAAGGCTGTATGAAACTGACATTTGAGTGGGATGAAGTTAAGGCAAAAGAGAATCTCCTGAAACACAAGGTTCCTTTCGATGAAGGGGAAACGATCTTCAATGACCCTTTTCTGCTTACCTATCCAGATGTCGACAATTCCGAAACGGAGGAGCGCTATGTCAACATCGGCGTGTCCACCAAAGACCGGATTCTCGTTTTGATTCATACGGAGAGACGGGGTAAAATACGTATCATAAGTTGCCGCAAAGCAACTGTGCGTGAAAGGAGAAACTATGAAGAAAGCTAAAACCGAAGAGCCAACAACTGTAGAAGACATGAGACCGGAATACGACTTTTCTACCATGAAGGGTGGGGTCCGAGGCAAGTACTACAAAGTATACC
>JAXMLI010000224.1:0-6251 GCA_034368785.1 Smithellaceae bacterium
GAGGGCTTGGCAGGGCGCAAGTCCGGCTGAGCCCACGCCGCCCTCCCACCCCTTCCGGATGAGATGGATTACGCCCGCCTCTACAGCGAGACCCTGGTGCGCAAGCTGGAAGACAAGATGGTGGAGGTGGAAAAACTAAACCGGCATCTGGCGCAGGACAACGCCGAGCGAAAGCGGGTGGAGGAGGCGCTTCGAGAGAGCGAGAAAAATTATCGTTTATCTTTCACCAATGTATCAGATGTCATTTACTCAATCGATTCAGATTTCAGGATATCAAGTATTTCTCCTTCTGTAGAAAGGATATTGGGCTACAGGGTCGAGGAAGTTATCAACAGACCTTTCCCGGAGCTGAATATTTTGACCTCCGAATCCCTGGAACGGGCCGCTGCGGATGCGATACGGATCTTTAATGGCGAGTCAATTCAGGCGGCGGTATATGAATTTATTGCGAAGAACGGGACACGGAAGTATGGTGAAGTCAGTGGTTCGCCACTGTACCGCAACGGCGAAATCATTGGTCTTATTTCCGTCGCCCGCGACATCACCGAGCGCAAGCAGCTGGAAGTCCGGGAACGGCTCGCCCATGAGGTGCTGGAACTGCTGAACCGTCCCGAGGGCGCTCTGGACACGATCAGCGACATCCTCCTCACGGTCAAGAAGCATCTGGAGTTTGAAGCCGTGGGTCTCCGCCTGCAGGAGGGAGACGACTTTCCCTATTATGAGACCAACGGCTTTTCTGAAGAGTTCGTACTCGCCGAGCGGCGACTCTGCGCCTACGATGAAGCGGGAAATGTCCTGCGCGATGGAGAGGGGAGGGCGGTGCTGGAGTGCATGTGTGGAAACGTACTCCGGGGCCGGACCGACGCCGCGCAGCCCTTCTTTACCGAAGGCGGCAGTTTCTGGACCAACAGCACCACGGATCTGCTGGCCTCGACGACGGAAGAGGAACGGCAGGCGCGCACCCGCAACCGCTGCCATGGCGAGGGTTACGAATCCGTAGCGCTCATCCCGCTCCGGACCGGCGAGGAGATCATCGGACTCCTGCAACTCAACGACCGCCGGCGCGACCAGTTCACCCTGGGGATGATCCATTTCTTCGAGGGGCTCGGGTCGAGCATCGGCATTGCCCTTGCCCGCAAGCAGGCCGAGGAAAAACTGCAACATACCCTGGAGAGTCTCAGAAATGCCGTAGGCGCGATTGTGCAGGTTGTGGCGTCCGCCGCGGAAACGAGGGATCCTTACACCGCCGGTCACCAGTTCCGGAGCGCGGATCTGGCCCGTGCGATTGCCGGAGAGCTGGAACTCCCCCGGGATAAAATCGACGCCATCCGGATGGCGGGCGCCATCCACGACATCGGGAAGATAGCCGTTCCCGCGGAGATTCTGTCCAAGCCCACGAGGCTTACCAAACTCGAATTCGCCCTGATTCAGGAACACTCCCGGAAGGGTTACGAGATACTAAAGGACGTGGAATCCCCCTGGCCCCTGGCCGAGATTATTCACCAGCATCATGAGCGAATGGACGGGTCCGGTTATCCGCGAATGCTCAAAGGGGAAGAGATTCTTATGGAGGCCCGGATCATTGCCGTGGCGGATGTGGTGGAATCCATGTCCTCCCACCGGCCTTATCGCCCTGCCCTGGGGATTGATGCGGCCCTGGCGGAAATCGAAAAGAACAGCGGAACCCTCTACGATGCCGCCGCCGCGGACGCCTGTCTGCGGCTGTTAAGGGAGAAGAGGTATGAATTGCCGTAGGAAGGGTCGTAAAGGGGTGCGCTTATTATTTTTAACGCCCTTGTAAACGGAGCGCGTCCCCTAAAGCCCCAGTCTCCCTCCCCTTGAAGGGGAAGGAGAAGGCCCTGCAAAGACGGTGTGCCTCAAAAAGAGCCCGACAAGCACAATTGCAATTTACTAACCGGACCATCATGTGTCCATATCAAGGAGACGCCATGAAAGAAAAATTCCTTTTGTCCATCCTGCTCGCCTTAACGGTTACGCTGGCAGCAGGGAAGACGGGCGAAGCAGGCAGCCTGAAGCGCTACCGGATCGATGCCGACACGCAAGGCGTTATCGAAAAGGTCAACAACATTTACAACACCAGCATCGTCTCGAACGACCCCAATGTGTTTAAAGCAGAGTATGAAGCTGGGTTTATTCAAGGCAAGTTACAGAGAAAACAGATACTCGCCGCGCGCGACAATATCTGGGACATGGCTTTCCAGACAAACCCGTCCCATTCTTATCCCAAACAGATTCCACCCTCGAAAGATGAACTTTTGCTGGCGCAAAAAACCCTTAAGTTCAACTGGGATTACACCCTCGATTACATCCGCCGGCAGGGCAACACGGATGTCGCCAAGAATCTTCGCCGGCTGATATACCGGCTCGTCGGCATCTATCACGGCACGGCCAAAGATAAACCACAGGCCCTGGCCTTTGACAACAGATGGTTGCCGATGTTTACGGACGCGGAGATGAGGGCGGGCTATGAGACGCCCTTGCTCACGTTCATCGACCTGTACTTTATCAACGCCTTTGGCGACCTGCTCGACGTTCTGCCCGACAACGCGCCCGCGGTCGCGCTGAACAAATCAAGCAAGTGTTCCGCGTTCGTGAAGAGGACTTCAGACGACATCCTGCTCACCCACAATTCGTGGTATGGTTTTCTGGATCAGAGCCAGGTACTCTCGCTGTGGGTGAATGGCGACTTCATGACGGTCAACATTCTCGCGCCCGGATTTCTCGGCTCAGGCACTGATTTCGGTTACAACAATAAAGGCATTATTTTCAACGAGACGACACATCGGGCGATGTACACCGAACCCAAAGCGGACGCGCTGTGGATGTTCTGGCGCGCGGTACTGGCGGAGCAATTCGCGGCCTCGCTCGACGACTTTTTTAACTACATCTCCCTCGAAGCGTCCGGCACATACATGAACGGCTATATGGTCGTGGACGCCAAGACAAAAGAGATCGGCTATGTGGAAATGTCGTTCAAGAGTTTTGTCTTCTTCAAACCAGACGGCAAAGGCGGGGTCGCGGTCACAACCAAGCCCGAGGGTTTGAACAAGGCCTACAACAAGGAATTGGTTCAGCCCGATTATGTGCTCGGCATCAACTATCCGGCGTCGCAACAAATCATTGACGACCTGAAGGCCCAGGACAATCGCCCCGCGCGCAAACGGCAATTCCTCTCGCAGATCGGCGGGGTCAAGGACATTGAATCGGCCAAGGCGTTGATTACCTACACGGATCCCAAGAATCCGCTCTCGATCTTCGGACGCTGGGACCTTGGTTACGGCGAGACGCCGGCGCCCAAGACGATTCCCGATGGCTCCGTGGATGCCAAAGCAATTTCCCTTTCGATGGTCAAGGAAGTGTTCAACCTCAAAGGGGTTCTCGATACGGGCGCCACGGGCAGGGCGTTCTGGATGAAATTCGGCACACCATACGTGGAGGGCAAGCCTTTCATCTGGAGCGAGTCGCCATGGAAGGGAACCAAGCTGCGCGATGTGCCGGATCGTCTGGATGGCGAATGGACGCTGATTAATCTGTATATGCGCTGAGTCGCGACCTCAAAAAAAAGAAGAACACCGGAGCAGTTACAAATGTCAGTAATGATAGCCACTGCCACCTTGGATGATGTAGATGATCTCCTGAAGCTCTATTTCCTCGTTTACGGGAACAGCTATCCGATCAGACTGGGAACGGATCGACAACTGATGTCGGCTACCATCGCCGGTGGAAACGACATCTGGATGATCGCTCGCGATAGGGAAAGGAATATCGTCGCAGGTTCGGCCGTGGTTGAGGTTGACAGGCCACAAAAGATCGGGAAGCTTGTCGGCGTAGTCGTTCATCCCGAATACCGGAAAAATAACGTTGCCACGGGGATGATCGCAGAGGCCGTGGAGAAACTCCTGGGCGGAGAGTCGCCGCTCAATTCAATCTATACGACGACCCGCACCAATTCGCTGGGGCCGCAGTTAATGTGCCTGCGTACCGGGTTCATCCCCTTGGGGATCTTCCCGAATGCGCACAAACTCAAGCATTACGAAACAGTTACGCTCATGGCGAGGTATTCTCCGGGGGTACTCCAGAGGAGGCATCCCGTCCCGATAGTCTCCGAAAAACTCCTTCCCCTGTTGCATGCGATGAATGCCAATATCGGTTCAGGTTTTGTCCCGGAAGCCATGCGGGCGGAGAAGACCGCAGGCACCGGGAAGGAACTTGAATTTGAAATAATCGAGGCCGAGCATTTCATCATGAGGAGATTCCGGGAGACGGTGCTTGATTCGAGTACATATTTTTACCCCTTCCATCTGCCTAACGCCCTTTTTACTTCCCTCGATGGAACCGTCGAAATCTTTGCCTTTCTCAGCCGCGCGGACCGGTACTGCACCTTAATCAGCACCAATGTTCCCTTTTATAAATTGGCCGACGGGGTGACGGATTTCCTCGATGCGCTGAAGGATCACGGCGCGGAATATATCGAGACCCTGCTCCCCTTGAGCGACAGAGCCAACATCGCGGCGCTTCTCTATGATGATTTCATCCCCTCGGCGATCTATCCCGCCATGAGAGAGGTTGACGGCATCATGCATGATTACCTCGCCATGTCCAGAACCATGGATCCCCTTAATTTTCGCGGGATGCAGATTGCCGGTCCGTTCAAGCCGTACCTTGACCAGTATGTGGCGCTCTGGAAGCGGATACATCTCGATACGCTGGAGGTATTCAATGAATTCCGTTGAACTGTCCGTTCCCGATCCCTCTCTCCTTGGCGCCGTCCAAAGGCTCTGCGAATACTCAAAACCTTTCCAATATGGTCCGGAGGAAGAAGACCTTTTTCTTGCGGCGATGATTGAAAATGTTCAATGGCACACCCGCAGGTCTGAATTTTACGGGAATCTCCTCGCCCTCAAAAATTTTTCCGTGCAAAGTATGAAAACGGCGGATGATTGTGCCAATATCCCCTTCATTCACGCCAATTTTTTCAAGACCCATGAGGTTCTCTCGGTTGACCGCCGCGATGTTGCCGTGCATCTTACCTCCTCAGGAACTACCGGGCAGAAATCCCAGATGTTCTTTGACGCCTGGACGATCGGCGCCGCCCACAGAATGGTGGATTTCATTTACCGGGAATTCGGTTTCCTCGCGCCTGACGCAAAGACGAATTATCTCCTTTTTAATTACGAAACCGCCGCTGATGCGAAACTTGGAACCTCATACACCGCGCATTATCTCTGCAAATACGCCCCCGCCAAAGAGATATTCCACGTCTTAAGAAATACCGGCACAGGCGCTCACGAGTTCGACATTTTCGGCGCGCTGGGAAAACTCAAGTCTTATGAACAGGAAGGGCTCCCTGTCCGCATATTCGGCTTTCCCTCCTTCATGTATTTCACGCTCTGCCGAATGAAGGACCTTTCTATGCCTCCTCTCCAACTGTCGCCTGAATCCCTCGTGATGTTCGGGGGCGGCTGGAAGGGACATGCCCGGGAGGCCATCAGGAAGGAAGACCTCTATGATATGATAGAGAGACAACTGGGCATCCCGGGCGAGCGGATACGCGACGGGTTCGGTTCAGTGGAGCATTGTGTGCCTTATATCGAGTGCCGGCAGCATAATTTTCACGTCCCCCTCTGGTCAAGGGTCTTCATAAGGGATGTCAAAACCCTTGAACCGCTCGGGTTAGAGCAACCGGGTTTTCTTAATTTTGTCTCTCCCTATATCAGTTCCGCGCCCGCCCAAAGCGTCCTCATGGGGGATCTGGCCTCCCTGCATGAGGGAAAAAGCTGCCGCTGCGGTACGCCCACCCCGTACTTCATAATACACGGAAGGGCCGGCGCATCAGCTTCCAAAAGCTGCGCTGTCGCAGCCTCTGAACTGCTAAGGAGGACCCCCTCGTAAAAAGTCGCAAAATCCTTTAATTTAGGACGGCTTCGTAAAAAGTCCTCAAACCGTCATTCCCGCCTTCGCGGGAATGACAGAATGTGAGATTCCGGACTTCTAAGGAACTTAACCATAAGTAGCTGAAATTATGAAAGAACTTTTTGTTTCGGCGGGACGCCCTCCGCCGCGCCCGCGGCAGGTAGTGCAATATCCAAAGCCTTTCGGCCACGACGGAGCGTGGCCCTCCAAAATTCAAAGGCAAGTTACTCGTCGATGTGGGGCCGCCGGGCGGCGTGGGTCGCTTTTTACGAGGGCGTCAAGGAGGATGACGCGGTAAGAAGTCTAAAAGGGGAGTA
>JAXMLI010000225.1:0-3880 GCA_034368785.1 Smithellaceae bacterium
CCCCTCCTAGCCTCCCCCTTGAAGGGGAAGAAGTTGGCGCGGTCCCTCCTGAGGCTTCCCTTGAAGGGGGAGGAGCGTTCCGCTGAATCAGCAAATAGATTGAACCAGCAAAAGTGAGGGCAAGACATGGCGGAGAGAAAAAGAGGCATCACCAGAAGGGAGTTTCTCAAAACAACCGCAGTTGGCGTCGCCTTCGGCATGGCCGGCCTCCCCCCGATTTCGAGCGCCGCAGAGGGAGTCGATCTTGCCGTTATTTCGGGCGAGGCGGCGGCGGCGACGACCAGGGCCTTGGAGGCGCTGGGCGGAATCTCGCGCTTTGTGAAAAAGGGGCAGCGCGTGGTGATCAAGCCCAATATGTCTTTTGCCCGGGCGCCGGAATTCGCCGCTACGACCCATCCCCTGGTAGTGGCCACCGTGGCGCGGGCCTGTATCGACGCGGGGGCGCAGCAGGTCCTGGTCGTGGATCATACCCTGCAAAGACCGGAACTTTGCCTGGAGCGAACGGGCATTCGCGAGGCCTGCCGGAATATCCCCGGGGTCCATGTCCTGGCCCTGCAGGACAGGAAGTTCTTTCGCGAGATCGGGATTCCCCAGGGTAAAGTACTGGAAAGGGTGGAGGTTCTCAAGGATGTTCTGGATAGCCACGTCCTGATCAACATCCCCGTGGCCAAGTCCCATTCCACCACGGGGGTTAGTCTGGGAATAAAAGGCCTCATGGGCCTGATCTGGGATCGCAGCAGCTTTCACTACCGGTTTAATATCAACGAGGGACTCGCCGACCTGGCGATGGTGATCCGGCCCCAATTGACGATCCTCGACGCCACGAGGGCCCTGGCCACCGGTGGACCGGGAGGACCGGGCGAGGTCAAAAAACCGAACCTGATCATTGCCGGGACGGACCCGGTGGCCGTGGATGCCTACGGCGTTGGCGTGGTTCCCTGGTACGGCAAGAACTTCAAGGCCCGTCAGGTGGAGCATCTCCTGGCCGCTCACCAGCGTGGTCTGGGGAGGATTGACGTGGACCAGCTAAACATCTTTAAAGGGACCGGATGAGAAAATATCTCCAGGCCCTCTCGCTGCTCCTTTTTACCCTCTTCTTTTTTCTGGCCACCTACAAACTGCCGGATTGGTTTCCTGCGGACCTTTACCTGCGCCTCGACCCGCTCTTGGGGCTCAATGCCGTAATGGCCTCCCGGGAGATCATCGACCGAGTCCTCTGGTCCCTGGCGCTGGTAGCCGCGACCCTGCTCATCGGGCGGTTCTTCTGCGCCTATGTCTGCCCGCTGGGGGCCGCGATCGACGGCCTCGATTTCCTTTTTTTCCGGAAGAACAAACGGCGGGGCTTAAAAGCAGATGAGGGCCTGCGGCGCGGGAAATATTTTCTGCTCATCATCATCGCCGCCGCCGCCTTAATCGGTGTTTCCCTGGTTTACCTCTTTGATCCCATCGCCTTGCTGACGCGATTCTATACCTTCGTACTCTATCCGGCGCTCATCGCCTTCCTGAACCTGCTCCTGGACCTGATCCGTCCTCTTGCCGGTCTTTTTGGATTAGTGAGCCTCTCTCACCTTCACTATCCCCAGCCCGTCTTTTACATGACGTCGATTACCCTCCTGATCTTCGGGACGATAATCGCCCTTAATTACTTTACGCCGAGATTCTGGTGCCGTTATCTCTGTCCCCTGGGCGCGTTCTTGAGCTTGATTTCCCCTTTCGGTATCTTCAAGCGACGGGTCGGCCCCGACTGCAACCGCTGCCTGGTCTGTCAGCAGCGTTGCCCCATGGAGGCGATTGATCAAGACCCCTTTAAAACCAGATTCAGGGAATGCATCCAATGCCGAAACTGTGCCCTGATCTGCCCCCAACAGGCCATTTCCTTCCCGGCCGCCCTCGGGGGAACCGGCGAATACTCTTCTATCGATGTCTCACGCCGGGGATTTGTCTCCTCCCTGGCCGGCGGGTTGACCGTAGGTTTTTTAGCCACTCAGACCCCCTTCACCCCGCTTCAGGGGAAAAACCAACTGATCAGACCGCCTGGCGCCCTGCCGGAGCGGGAATTTCTGCGCACCTGCATCCGTTGCGGGGAGTGCATGAAGGCCTGCGTGACCAATACCATTCAGCCCTCGCTCTGGGAATCGGGCCTTTCGGGCCTCTGGACCCCGAAGTTGGAAATGCGTCTGGCCGCCTGTGAACCGAATTGCCATGTCTGCGGCCGGGTCTGTCCGACCCGGGCGATCCGAGACCTCTCGCTGGAGGAAAAGACCCACGCCAAGGTGGGCAATGCCGTTTTATGGAAGGAGAAATGCCTGGTCTGGGCGCAAAATAAGCTCTGCCTGATCTGCGATGAGATCTGCCCCTATAATGCCATCGTGTTCCGGCCGATCGACGGGTATCGGCGACCGGTGGTCATCGCCTCCCGGTGCAACGGCTGCGGCTATTGCGAAGAGAAATGCCCGGTGAAGGGCGAATCCGCCATCGTCGTCGTACCCGATGGCGAGATTCGCCTGAAGACAGGCTCCTATATCAGAGAGGCGAAGAGACTCCAGTTGGATTTCCGGCCCGATCCGGGTGATGACAAGTATATCCTGGAGGAATCCGGATTCAGGCTGGAAGGGGAGAACAAAGCGGAAGGGCTGATTCTTCCTGCCCCCAAACGGCCATCCCGGACGCCCAAGGGATTTCAATAAAACATTTCCTCCCGCCCCCTGGTTTCCCGATTCTGCCAGGATGAATGGGGTCAGGCATGTAGGGTGCGTCAGGCGTCTTTTTGCCGTAACGCACCGTAAAATTGGTGCGTTACGCTTCGCTGACGCACCCTACAACTGGCGGTAATCGTCAACAAGCTCAGACCCTCCAGACTTCACTTTTTAATAACAATGTTTGTTATTCTATGTTACCACGCAGGTCAAAGGAGGAGATAAAATAATGAACATTTCACTTACGCCACAACTTGAAACAATGGTGAAAAATAAGGTGGAGAGCGGGCTTTATGGTTCCGCAAGCGAAGTTATGCGCGATGCCTTGCGCCTTCTTGAAGAACGAGACCGGAGGCAGTTCTTGCGTGTTGAAGAACTTAGGGCCGAAATCAAGAAAGGCTTGGATAGCGGTGAGTCAACACCTTTAGACGTGGGAGCCATCAAGGTGCGAGGCAGTAAACGGCTGGATGCGCAACAAAACAAGGCAAACGGCTGATGTTCGATGTGCAGGACGTCTGATTTGAGAAAGGAGGATGCTATATGACCCGTCTGGATAAAGAGGCCATAAAGAAGGATGTCGTCTGATGCCTGGCCGGGGCGGAAGAAATCAAGAGGATTGTCGTCTTTGGCTCTTTTCTCACGTCCGATGATCCGAGCGATATTGACGTGGCGATATTTCAGGGAAGCAAAACCCCATATCTTGATCTTGCCATGAAATATCGCAAAATGCTGCACCCCGTCTTACGTAAGATTGCCGTGGATGTCATCCCCATACGACCTGAACCGAATCCTTCATTTTTTTGGGTGAAATTGAAGCAGGAGAAGTGATTTATGAAAGATGAAACTCCTGCCTGGTTGAGTTACGCTGATGAAAATCTTGACGCTTTTCAGTGTCTTGCCGGATGCAATGCCGGATCGGGAGACATGCGAAAAGTGTGTACGTATCGCTCGCAGTGTCGGGGAGAGTACACGATCGGCATTAAAGGACAAGGCGGATAAGGTAGGTATCAACACATAAATGGTATTATGTTTGAATGCATAAGTGTTGAGTGCCACGACATCGTTAACGCTTTTTTGTGCCATGACATCGTGAACAAAGTTCTTTGACAATCGAATAGTCGCAGATGTCATTCTGTGAACACCAAATCAAATCCGGAGGTGTTCATGGAAGATGAAATCAAGCA
>JAXMLI010000226.1:0-12776 GCA_034368785.1 Smithellaceae bacterium
TCGAAAACAGCAACGGGTTATCGGCACATTACACACGAAAGAGAGTTGATCTTCCGGTCAGCTCTCTTTTGTCATAATTTATGAGAATTTTATGAGAATTTACTGATGAGAGGTGTAGGATGGGCAAAGCCTCAGCGTGCCCATCAATTTCGCTGGCGATTCCGTGATGGGCACGCTCCGCTTTGCCCATCCTACGGCTCTCTTTTGTCTTAATTAATGAGAATTTACCGATGAGAGATGTAATAACCGACTTGATTAAAAATGCCAGCGAGGCGCTCTTTGCCGAGGGGCTTTGCGACCGGGTGGAACTGCCCTTTATTGAGGTTGAGGCGTCAAAAGATCCCGCTCATGGCGACTATGCCTCCAATGTGGCCATGATCCTGGCCTCCAGGCTGAAGAGGAGTCCTCGCCAGATCGCCGGGATGCTGGTAAGTGAACTGGATGGGAAGCGTGAGATAATCGAAAAGATAGAAATCGCCGGCCCCGGTTTTGTAAACTTTTTTATTCGTGATGATTACTGGCGATCGTCTCTGGCCAAAATCAATAGTTCAGGTGAAAATTACGGCGTCTCAAATATCGGCAGAGGCAAGAGGGTGCTGGTCGAATTCGTCAGCGCCAATCCCACCGGACCTCTCCATATCGGCCATGCCCGCGGGGCCATTGTGGGGGATGTGATCGCCAATATCCTCGCGAGGTCGGGCTTTGCGGTTTCCCGTGAGTATTATATCAACGACGCGGGAAACCAGATGAACAACCTGGGAATATCGGTTTATCTGCGCTATCTTGAAATCCTGGGGCGCAATATCGAGCTGCCGGAGACGTCCTACAAGGGTGATTATATAATCGATATCGCCAGATCAATATTGGAAAGAGACGGCATGGTCCATTTGGACGGCCCGATGGAGGAGAAAACTCCGCTGTTTACCGATTATGCCGCCCAGATCATCCTGGCCGGCATCAAAGAGGATCTCGCCCATGCCGGGGTGTCTTTCGACCGCTATTTCAGTGAACGTGAGCTGTATCGGAAAAATGCGGTCCTTTTGGTCCTGGAAGAACTCGAGAAGGCCGGGCATGTTTACAGCGACGGGGAAACTCGCTGGTTCAGGACCACCTGTTTTGGCGATGAAAAAGACCGGGTGGTAGTGAGAAGAAACGGGGAACCTACATACTTTGCCGCGGACCTGGCTTACCACAGGGATAAGATGGAGCGGGGGTTCGCCGGGATGATCGATATCTGGGGGGCCGATCACCACGGTTACATCCCGAGGATGAAGGCGGGGATTCAGTCCCTGGGGGGCGCGGATGATGCCCTGCAGGTCGTGCTGGTTCAACTGGTAAACCTTCTCAGGGATGGCCAGCCTGTGGCCATGTCCACGAGGAGCGGCGAGTTTATTACCATGCGGGAGGTCTTCGACGAGGTGGGCCGGGATGCCGGTCGATATAATTTTCTCCTGAGACGTTCCGACAGTCATCTTGATTTCGACCTGGATCTGGTGAAGCGCCAATCCAACGAGAACCCGGTTTACTACGTCCAGTACGCCCACGCCAGGATCGCGAGCATTCTCCGGCTGGCCGAAGAAAAGGGCTATCACATCCCTGCCGGCGCGGAGGTTGATCTCTGTCATCTCCAACTTCCCGAGGAGATGGCCCTGATCAAGGCCCTTGTTTCCTATCCTGATCTGTTACGGGGCGCGGCTGCTTCGCTGGAACCGCACCGCATCACCTTCTATCTCAACGATCTGGCCGGCAGCTTTCACAGCTACTACAACAGAAACAAGGTCATATCTGAAAATAAGGGATTGAGTCTGGCAAGACTCTTTCTAATCAAGAATATCAAGATAGTTCTCTCCAATGCCTTGGGGATCCTCGGGGTTGCTGCTCCGGATAGGATGGATCAACAAAATTGAGGGAAGAGCAGCCGGATTGTGGTATTCGGGATGTCAAAAAACACGAAACAGTTTGAATTCAAGCTCGGTCGGACAGGGCTCATTTTTTTTATCAGCGCGATGAGCATCTCAATCTTCGCCTTTTTTCTCCTGGGCGTGAAGGTGGGCGCCAATCTGGACGCCTATCCGGAAAAATTAGCCGCCTGGCCGGCTTCGGTTGTGGCCTCTCTGGGGCTTGGCGCCAAATCAACCCCGGCGATCAAAGAACATCCTGTAGAGTCAGCGGAGGGGGGGACAGGCCAGCCTGTTATAAACCAAGAGGACCGACCGGCGGCGGAGAACCCCGCGGCACTCAGCCGCGCCGCTGAGGAGGCGGGAAAAGCAGAGAAGGGGCAGGATGTTAAAATGGCCCCGGACCTTAAGGAACAGCCGGTTGCCGAAGATGTCAGAAAGGCGCCTCTGGAGGCGATGAAACCCGCAAAGGCGCCGACAGTTCCCGCCAGGGTGGAACCGCTGCCGCCGCCCACGCCTCCAAGGGTTCCTGCCGCGGCTGCCGAACCTAAAGCCGGTTCTTCCGGCAACTATCTGATCCAGGTCGCCTCCTTTCGCGAACGTGAAAAGGCCGATAAGTTCTGTGTTGAGATTGTCAGGCTCGGATATAAGCCGGAAGTGGAGCAGGCAAGCCAAAACGAGGCCGGCTTGTGGTTCCGGGTGGTAATCAGGAACTTCAGCACCATTGAGGACGCGAGAAAGGCGAGCCACAAGCTTGACGAAAATATCCGGGGCGTAAAGAGTGTGGTGAGAGCGAGCGATAAGCCGGAAAATTAGTGATGAGAAACTCGTAAAAAGTCCGGATGCTGACCTGGGAGCGCGGGCGCGCAAATCCCGAGGAATGAGGCATACTTGTGGCACGGGCGTCCCGCCCGTGGATCACGGCCAAGATGGCCGTGCCACAAAAAGTACGCAACATTCCGACTTTTTACGAGGGCGTCAATGGACAAACTCGTAAAAAGTCGAATGCAAGTCTGACGGAAAGAAAAAAGATTGTAATGTTTGAAGCCCTTACAGAAAAATTTGACGGCATCTTTAAGAAATTGAGGGGCCGCGGCAGCCTTGATGAGGACAATATCAAAGAGGCGCTCAAGGAAATACGAATGATCCTGCTGGAAGCGGACGTGAACTTCCGGGTTGTCCGGGATTTTATCGAGGAAATTCGGGTGAGGGCCATCGGCCAGGAGGTGCTGGATAGTATCACCCCCGGACAGCAGGTGGTCAAGATTGTCCATGACAGGCTGATAGAATTGATGGGAGGAAAGAATTCCCAGCTTAAATTATCAGGTCGCTATCCGGCGCCGCTCATGCTCGTAGGTCTCCAGGGCAGCGGGAAAACCACCAGCGCGGCAAAACTCGGAAAGCTCCTGGCCAGCCAGGGGAAACGGGTTTGCCTTGTTTCCACGGACGTCTACCGGCCGGCGGCACGACGCCAATTGAGGATTCTCAGTAAGCAATGCGACCTCGGTCTCTACGAGGAGGAGGGTAATGACGAGCCTCTCAGGATTTGCACCCAGGCGATGGAGGCGGCCCGGCAGAACGGCTATGATGTCCTTATCATCGACACGGCCGGGAGGTTGCACATCGATACGGGCATGATGGAGGAGTTGAAAAAAATTAAAGGGCTGGTTAACCCGGCGGAAATCCTCTTCGTTGCCGATGCCATGACCGGTCAGGACGCGGTTAATGTGGCCGGCAAATTTGATGAACTCCTCGGGATTGACGGGGTAATTCTTACCAAGATGGATGGTGACGCCCGTGGCGGCGCCGCCCTTTCTCTGCGCGCCGTGATCGGGAAGCCGATAAAATATATCGGCGTGGGGGAAAAGATTGAGGCGCTGGAGACATTCCACCCGGAGCGGATGGCCTCAAGGATACTTGGCTTAGGCGACATCCTGAGCCTCGTCGAGAAGGCCCAGTCTGTGGTGGACGAAAAGGCCGCCAAAGAACTGGAGCGAAAGATCAGGAAGAATGAATTTACCCTGTCAGATTTCAGGGATCAGCTCACGCAACTCAGGAAGATGGGTCCCCTGCAGGATCTGCTCAAGATGATGCCGGGATTTGGTAAAAACAAGGCCCTGGCAGGGATGGCGCCGGATGAAAAGGAGCTGATTAAGGTTGGGGCCATAATTGATTCCATGACTGTGAAGGAGAGGAACAATTACCTGATCATCGATGGGAAGAGGCGTAAGAGGATCGCCGGTGGAAGTGGCGCCACGGTGCAGGATGTGAACCGACTGCTCAAGAACTATGGGGAGATGAGGAAAATGATGAAAAAAATTTCCAGTAAAGATGGAATGAAGTCGCTCAAGAGGGGTAATTTTCCCTTTTAATGGTTAATATTTTATGGTAAAAAGAAAAACTTTAAAAAACACATTGGGGAGGTATAAGAGGGAGAACATGGCAGTAAAAATCAGACTTACGAGAATGGGCGGTAAAAATAAGCCTTTTTACCGGATTGTGGCAGCTGATTCCGCCGCGCCGCGAGGGGGCAGGTTTTTAGAGATTCTTGGTTACTACGATCCAAAGAAGGAACCCGCGGAGGTTGTTCTTAAGGATGATCTGATCCTTGGCTGGCTCGCCAAGGGGGCCAAACCGACGGAAACCGTTTCCAACCTGTTGGAGAAGAGGGGCATAAAGTCAGGTATCTAGTCAAGTTGCGCAGGTTCCCTTACCACTCTCCCTTCCATCACAACAAAAGGGAGTTCACGCAGGAAAATCTTACGAGTGAAAGCTGTACGGCGGCGGATCGGTTTGGATTGTAACCCATTTAGCTGTTCAGATTGCTTGGCTTTTCAGTTCTGCTGGAGGTAGTGAAGATGAAGGAGTTGATCAAATATATGGCGCAGGCCTTGGTAGACAACCCTGAGCAGGTGGAAGTGAATGAGATTTTGGGAGAGCAGACTTCAGTCATCGAGCTAAAAGTGGCGAAGGAGGATCTCGGTAAGGTCATCGGTAAACAGGGACGGACGGCGAAGGCGATGCGGACCATTCTGTCTGCTGCCTCGACAAAGATTCGTAAGAGGGCGGTGCTGGAAATAATTGAATGATATTGGCTGTGTCCTTGAATTAGGGAGGATTACGAAGACTCATGGCCTCAGGGGAAGGCTGAAAGGGGTATCCTGCCTTGGTGAGGATTGTCGTATTAAACAGGGTGACGAATTAATTTTCACCTTTGCCGATAGGCGCGTCAGGCCACGTGTGGTTAACACGTTTAACAGCAAGGGGGGGGGATTTTATCTGGAACTGGAAGGTATAACTACTATCGAGGCCGCCCAGGAACTCCTCGGCGCGTCTGTATCGGTGTCAAGAGACAAGCTTGAACCTCTGGAAGAAGGGGAATATTATTGGCGCGATCTTGTCGGGATTGAGGTGGTGACCGAAGAAGGGGAACTGCTGGGGATTGTGGATAGTGTATTCCCTACGGGGAGTAATGATGTTTATGTATGCCGTGGCGTGGAAAGAGAGATTCTATTGCCCGGGATCAGCGAGGTTGTAAGAGAAATAGATTTAGCGAAAAATCGGATGATTGTCCGTCTGATGGCAGGGCTTTAACCGTTTTATGATCAAATTTGATATACTCACCCTGTTCCCGGAGATGTTCTCTTCGCCTCTCAACGCCAGTATAATTAAAAAGGCTCGCGACAAGGGGCTCGTGGATATAACGATTCATGATATTCGGGACTACGCGGAAGGCAAGCATCGGGTTACCGATGATGAGCCTTATGGCGGCGGCGGCGGGATGGTTATGAAGGTCGTTCCTATCGACCGGGCGCTTGAGGCCATCGTTCCCTGCCGCGATAACGTAACGGTTGCGTTACTCACGCCCCAGGGCGAGACCTTTAACCAGGGAATGGCAAACGAACTGTCACAATTGAAGCGCCTGGTCCTCATCTGCGGCCATTATGAGGGGGTGGATGAAAGGGTGAGGGAACACCTTGTGGATAGGGAGATATCCATCGGCGATTATGTCTTGACGGGTGGCGAACTGTCCGCCCTGGTAGTGGTGGACGCGGTTTCCCGGCTTGTCGCGGGCGTCCTGGGGAATACCCGTTCGGCCCTGGACGATTCCTTTGCCACGGGCCTCCTTGAGCATCCCCATTATACCAGGCCCATGGAATACCGGGCATGGCGGGTTCCAGAGGTGCTGTTAAAGGGAAATCACAAGCAGATTGATTACTGGCGGAGACGCGAGTCCTTGAAGAGAACCTCTCTCCGGAGACCCGATTTACTGGAAAAACTTTCCATCGGGGAAGAAGATCGCAAGATACTCGAAGAAGTTAAAAGGGATGTGATGCACAAGATCCCTGAAGTGTCCGGCTGACAAAATGGCAGCTATTCATGGCGAGTGCTTCCCTCAGGTGGGTGAATGCCGGATAATTTACATATAGCCCTTCTACATTATCCGGCTTACAACAAAAAGGGGGAAGTGGTGGCGACGGCTGTTGCCAACATGGATATTCATGATATAGCCAGAGCCGCCAGAACCTACGGAATAGACAGGTATTATATCGTTACCCCTGTTGAATCCCAGCGGTTGTTTGTCGAGCGGTTACTGACTCACTGGCGACCCGGGGGAGCGGGGGAGGGCTATAATCCTGCCCGTAGCGAGGCTCTCAAGACGGTACACATAAGGGAGTCCCTCAGGCAGGTTGTTGATGAGTTAGGTTCCCGGTCGGGCAGGAGTGTAAAGACGGTGGCCACCGGCGCCAATATATCGGGAAATTTTATCTCTTGTAGTGAACTCAGCCGGGCCATTGCCGAGGGGGGGCACGATTTCCTGATCCTCTTCGGCACCGGTTGGGGGATGACCCAAGAGACAATTGCCGGGGCGGATTACAGACTGGAACCGTTAAGGGGAAAGGCGCAGTACAACCACCTTTCGGTGCGTTCTGCCGTGGCAATTATTGCGGACAGATTGTGTCATCGCCGTTAATGGCCGGAAGATGTGTTTGAGTTGACAGTGATGAACAGGTATAAAGTGCAAAGTGGGGAAGCTGGTATTTTTGCCGAACCATTATAATAGACGAATCCGTAAAAAGTAATTAAAGCTCATGTTTGGGGACGGTTTCGTAAAAAGGCCGCAGGCAAGGCGCGCAAATCACGAGGAATGAGGCGTCGGGGACATGTTCCGGAAGCCCGAAGGGATCGGAACGTGTCCCCGGAACACGCCGCAGTGACGAGAGATGCAGCGCAACGCAGCATCCGGACTTATTACGAAGTCGTCAAAATAAATGCGATAAAAAGGAGTCGGTAGTCCATCATATGAATGCAATAGAGATGCTGGAAAAGGAACAGATGAGGGGTGATATCCCAGGCTTCAGACCTGGTGATACCGTGAAGGTATTTGTCCGGATTGTGGAGGGTCAGAAACATCGGATTCAGGTCTTTGAGGGTGTGGTTATCCGTAAGAAACTGGGGGATTGCCGGTCCAACTTCACGGTGAGAAAGATTTCCTATGCTGTCGGAGTGGAAAGGACGTTCCCTCTGCATTCACCGGTTATTGACAGGGTGGAGATTATCTCCCGCGGGCTGGTGCGAAGGTCCCGTCTCTACTATCTCAGGGCGCTGGTAGGGAAAAAGGCCAGGCTGAAGCAGCGGGCATACGAGTAGCACTAATAAGTGACTGTCCTGAAGGCGGGGTAGGTGGGCTGGTTGCCATTCCCCGCCGGGGCGGAACCTTTCCCACCGCGTTGATGGATGGGCGCATTTGATGAACAACTTCGAACTCCGGGCCGCCGGGCAGGGTTTCAGGAGCATTGCCGGTTTAGACGAGGTGGGCAGAGGGCCTCTGGCGGGTCCGGTGGTTGCGGCGGCGGTCATTCTTCCCTCGGATTATCATAACGATGAGATAAATGATTCAAAGAAACTCTCCCCTCGCAAGAGGAAGAGGCTTTACCACACCATTCTGCAAGATGCCCTCGCGGTAGGTCTGGGGTTGGTGGAGCCGGAACTTATCGACCGGATAAATATTCACCAGGCCACCATGATGGCCATGAAGAAGGCCGTCGCTTCCCTCCCGCGAAAGCCTGACCACCTGCTTATCGACGGTATCCACCGCATTGCCCTCCCCATTTCCCAGGAAACGATCATCAAGGGTGACAGCCTTAGTATCTCCATCGCGTCCGCATCCATCATAGCCAAGGTGACGCGGGATACGATCATGGAGGAATATCACCGCCAGTACCCGGAGTACAACTTCGGGAAAAATAAAGGATACGGAACGAAGGAACACGAAGAGGCCATCAGGTCTCACGGTCAATGCAGTATTCACCGGCGTTCCTTCCGGTTGAAATCCCTGGAGGACGTCTTTAAAACAGGCGATCTTTTCGAACCATGAAGGACCTGAGACGTCTGCAGAGGGGCAGGGAGGGAGAGGAACTGGCGGTGAAGTATCTGCAGGCCGCGGGGTACAGGATTGTGAAGAGAAATTTCCGCTGCCGCCTTGGCGAGATAGACATCATCGCGAGGGATGGTGAAACCCTGGTATTCGTGGAGGTCAAAATGAGGACAAATGAAAGCCACGGTGACCCCGAAGCAGCGGTAGACAGGGCAAAACAGAAAAAGATTTCCCTGGTGTCGCTTCATTACCTCCAGACCAACAAGATTCCCGATCAGACCGCCCGCTATGACGTCGTCGCCGTCCAAAGAACAGTTGGCGGCCATGAAATTCGCCTGATCAAGGACGCCTTCGATCTTTCCCCGTAGCAACGGAAAAGCAACGGAAAAGGGAACAGGCTGCTTTTCCGTTGCTGCAAGGCCTATGGGGCCGGGATAGCCACGTCATTCGGTGTGATATAGCGATCCATGGTTACCTTCGTGTTTGGCATGTTCAGTTTCCGGAACAGGAAGGAAAACTGATTTTCCAGTTCCTTCCCCAACCCGGCGATGTTTTCCGCAGGCAGGTTCCAAAGCTCCTTTTTAAAGGGGCCAAAGCCTTTCTTCCTCGTTTTGTAGATGAATTGTTCCTCCGTTTCCCCTTCCTTTTTTTCCGACGGGAATTGGCTCTTCAGAAAGGCGTAGATTTCGTTCCGGAGCGAGGCAGGCAGGTTGGGACTGTCATAGATCATATTCTGGAAACCGGTGGCCAGATGGATCTCGGCGGTTTTCGTCGCCGGAAACCGGTCGAATGCCTCATTGGGCAGGGTTGAAGCGCCATGCTGTACCGCGCCCGCCAGGCCGTATTCGGCAATGGCTACCTCGGAGAGCTTCTGTAAAGTGTCAAAATCCAGTTTTACCTTGGCCACGCTGCCGTCCGGCATGGGAACTCCTCCGTGGCTGGTGCCGGTCTGCACACTGATCTTGCTGATTCCCTTCAGGGATTCCCCCGCTTTCTCCATTTCCCCCAGAAAGCCTGCCATATAGGCCCGGAGTTCCTCCACAGTGGAATTTTTGCCTCCCACTTCGCCGATTTCTCCTCCCACGGAGATGGTAATGCCGGGGGGTTCCAGATCGCGGATCATGGTAGTCAACTCTGCGGCGAGGGAATAATTAAGAAACTGCTGCTCGGCCAGGGTTGGTTTCGACAGGTCCACCAGGGTGGAGGTATCGATATCGATATTGTAGAATCCTGCCTCGATGGCCTCCCAGATGAGGTCCTTCACCGCCTTGAGTTCCTTCTCCGGGTCCTTGGCGTATCTGCCGGCGTTAACCTGGAAATGATCTCCCTGGAGGAAAATGGGACCCCGGTAACCCGTCTTGATGGCGGCGGCCGTAACGGCGACGGTGTATTCCAATGGACTCTGCCTGGTGTAGTCGATTTCGGAGCGGGCGATTTCAAAGAGCACCGGACCAACCTGATCTTTTATGGCGGCCCTGAATATTGCCTGGGAGGTCTGATAGGTAAGTGCACGAATATTGATTGCCGGTACGCTGAATCCGGACACGGCGCTCAAGCCCATCGCCTCGTAAAGCCCCTGTATCGAGGAGGAATGGATTCCTAAAGCGGCGGCGGCACGGCGAATGACCCAACAGGCCAATGTTTTTACCTCCCCGTCGGTCCCAAAGACGGCGGTGTAAATCAGGCGGTCGATCAGTTCACTGCGTAGTTTCTCTTCGCTCAGAACGTTAACATCATTGCCCGCAACACCAAGAATTCCCTGCCAAGCCTGCTTCATCTCTTCTACGCTTTGATAAATCATGGCCCTTACCTCCCTTAAGATTCACTCGCCTCTCCTCTGTCGCCTTATAGAGGCATCGTCTCGCGAAATCGTTATATGACTTTTTGCCGCACTAGCGGCTACTGTTCAGGAAACATTTCACCTTTTCTACCTCCTGCCGGCTGCCGATGTAGATGGGCGACCTCTGATGGAGTGACTTCACTTCGATATCCAGAATATTATGCCTGCCGTCTGTAGCCATGCCGCCTGCCTGACCAACAAGAAACGCCATGGGCTGAAGTTCGAACAGTAGCCTGAGTTTTCCTTCGGCGCTTTTTTTCGTTGCCGGATAGGTGAATATCCCGCCTTTTTTGATGATGACCTGGTTGATATCCGGCACAAAACCGCCGCTGTAGCGCAGTTTATATCCGGAGTCTTCGAGGTATTCAACGAATTTAAGGTGTTCAAGTGTCCATTCCCTGCGCAGGGCGCCTAAGCTGTAGATGTCCCCCTTCTCCCTGAGGGTGATGTTCTCCTGGGAGAGGACGTATTCTCCCTCACGGTTCAGAACGAACTCATGGGTCCCCTTGCCGGCGGAGTACACCAGCGTAATAAGGGGGCCATAGGTGATATAAAGGGCGCCGACCATGGACCTTGCGCCGGTGGTGAATAATGATCCCCTGTGAATCCCGATGATGGTGCCGATGGAAAGGTTGGTATCCACGAGGGAAGATCCGTCCAGGGGGTCGGCGGTGATGACGTATTTGTCGTCTCCCGCTCCCAGGTGCAGGATGTCTTCCTGTTCTTCCGAGGCGTATTGACTTACGAAACCGGAGGACTGGAGCTGATTCCGGAGAATTTCATCGGCGCTGCGATCCAGGGAAAGCTGCTCCTCATCATAGATGTTCTTGATCCCGGCCAGTTTTCTGTTGGATTCATGGATCTTGGCCGAGATGTATTTCCCGATGACGCCGATCTGCCAGATGAGTCGTCTTAGTTCCTCTTCCACTCCGGCAATCCACATGTGCCTTCTGAGATCAACGGTAAATTTGGTGTAATCGCTGATTCCTTCGCCCATAGCCATCCCTTTCTGCTGAGCTGTCATAATGAAGAGCCGTAAAAAAGCCGCGCCGGCAATACCGATGGACTATCTGACCTGACCCCTGCAGTCACTTAGCATGAGGGGAAGGGAAATATCAATACCCTCCTCACGGAAACGTTGGTGAAGGGACTTTATGAATTCATGGGAGAGGGCGGACTGATGCGCGAACTCCCTGGCCTGCAGGATCACGATGAATTTGATATTGCAGGCCTCGAGGTTCTGGTAACGCATGACGGGCGTGAAGCCCGCGACGGCGTAAGGGGATTTGTTCTGCAGCCTGTCTGCCACCTCGAGGGTTATCTTCTCAATCTTCTCCAGGTCCTGATGGTAGCTAATCGCCGCCTGAACCTTAACGTTGATCTCCTTTTCGGGCAGATCATAGTTCGTTATGTTTGCCGAGGCAATCTTCTGATTAGGGACGATGATCATGTTGTTGGGCAGGGCCTTTATGATGGTATTCCGCCAGTTAATATCCGTTACATAGCCCTCTTCCCCGGAATCGAGCCTGATCAAATCGCCTGGTCTGATCTGACGGGAAACAAGGATCTGGAGACCTGAGAAGAGATTGGAGAGGGTGTCCCGCAAGGCCAGAGCAACCGCGAGGCCGCCAACCCCGAGGGCGGTAAGGATCGGGGTGATGGAGATACCCAGGGAATCGAGAATCACCAGGATGCCGATCAGGTAAATAACCAATTTAATGATGTTGGAGAATATCGAGATAGACTGGATGGCCCCTTCACTCCGTTTTGCATAGATGGTGACCGACCCAACGGCAATCCGGGCAGACAGGACCGTCACGGATAGAATCACCACCACAAGGATCAAATTATCAGAGAGATTGAGCAGGGGCGGGCCGAGACTAACGGTGAAGGTAGCGCCATAGAGCCCTGCCATGATGCACCAGAGGGTAACCACGCCACTGAAGGCGGAGACGATAATCTCCCGTCCCTCCCAGTTGGATTTCCTGGCAAAGGACTTGAGCCGGGCGATAACAATCTTTTCCACGATGAGGCCTGAGATGAAACCACCGGCAATGAAGAGTGTGGCGGGCAGTGCATCCTTCACAAATATCCAGAAATTCATGGTAGCCTCGTAACAAGTCCGGAAAACGAGTTCGCGGGGGGCGGCGAAAAGCGCCAAAGATAAAACACAAAACTCCCCATTCGTCGTCAATATAGGGCGTACGCGCAGCATAGGGACTTTTTGCGATGCCGTCAAGTTTGATCTTGGGAACTTTGTTAGCAATAAATAGAATTGTCCACTTTTGTCGGCAATGTCCAGCTTTCTGCATCATCCATAAATACTCTTTTTGTTTCGGGTTTTGTTTCTCCCCCTTCAAGGGGGACCTTAGGAAGGGGATGAGGTTTTAGGTTGCGGAATTGCGATTTGACCCCATCCCCACCCCGACCCTCCCCTTGAAGGGGAGGGAGAAGGCCCGGCAAAGACGGTCATTGCGCCTCAAAAAGAACCTGATAAGGACAAAGGAAATTTTCTGACCGGGCATTCGTGGTGATTTTGCAGCAAATAAATTGTCCGCTTTTCTGTTCGGTCAGGGAGTTTATTTAGAACAGCAGGTAAGCGGATGATTTTCGCTAGGACAATTTGCACAATCATAACCTGACGAATGTTGGTGACGGC
>JAXMLI010000227.1:0-3145 GCA_034368785.1 Smithellaceae bacterium
CGGGCTTCCGGAACATGTCCACGACGCCTCATTCCTCGGGAATTGCGCGCCTTGCCTCTGGCGCTTTTTACGAAGCCGTCATCATTGCGGATTGGAAAAAAGTCGAGCAAATGCCAAGGGGAAATCAGGCGCCGGCTGCATTGTTGAGCGACTCGGCCTGGAAATGAGCGACCAGGGAGTCGATAACCTCGCCGATCTCGCCGTTTAGAAACTGATCCAGATTATAGAGAGTCATATTGATGCGATGATCGGTCACCCGTCCCTGGGGAAAGTTATAGGTTCTGATGCGCTCGCTCCGGTCTCCGCTCCCCACCTGGCTTTTTCTCGCCTCGGAAATCTCCGCTTGCTGTTTACTGATCATCGCGTCAAGTAGCCGGGCACGCAAGACCTTCATGGCCTTGGCCTTGTTTTTCAGCTGGGATTTTTCATCCTGGCAGGTGACGACCAGGCTGGTTGGAAGGTGGGTAATCCTTACCGCCGAATCGGTGGTATTCACACTTTGTCCCCCATGACCCGTGGAACGATAAACGTCGATCCGTAGCTCATTCGGATCGATGGTGAGTTCCACCTCTTCCACCTCGGGCAGGACCGCCACGGTAACCGCCGACGTATGAATACGACCCTGGGCCTCCGTCACGGGTACCCGCTGAACCCGGTGTACGCCGCTTTCAAATTTCAGACGGCTGTAAGCCCCCCGGCCTGAGATAAGGGCGATTACTTCCTTGTATCCACCCATGCCGCTGCCGGGCGTACAGCTCATCACCTCGGTCTTCCAGTGAGAGACGTCAGCATATCGGGCATACATCCTGAACAGGTCGGCAGCGAACAGGGCCGCCTCATCGCCACCGGTACCGGCCCTGATCTCCAGCAAGACGTTCTTCTCGTCGTTGGGATCTTTGGGCATGAGGAGTCGTCTGATCTCTTTCTCCAGAGAGACGAGGCTATCCCTCTGGGCCGGCAACTCCTCCCTGACAATAGCCCTCAGCTCCTCATCGCTCTCCTTCAGCAGTTCCTGCCCTTCGGCGATGCGGCTATTGATCTCCTCATACTGACGAAAAACATAAACAATCTGCTGGAGTTCCGAATGTTCCTTGGCGTATTTCTGATATAAGGCGGGCTTACCGAGGGTATGGGGATCCCCGAGGAACCCCTCCAGTTCCCTGTACCTCGTATCGAGGTCCTTCAATCGGTCAAACACTGTATGTCAGCCTCTTAGCCTCGCGTAGAGGTCATCTGCCGGCCTTTGCCTTGGCATCAGTTTTCCCGACCACGGCCTTCGCCTCGTTTAGGGCATACTTCTTTTTGAATCTCTCCACACGGCCTGCGGTATCCATGATCTTCTGTTTGCCGGTAATAAAGGGGTGACACTGGGAGCAAATCTCCACCTTTATGCCTTGCCTGGTCGACTTGGTATCAACCACATTGCCACAGACGCAGTGGATCGTGGTCTTTTCATATGCCGGATGTATTCCTTCTTTCACTCTTTCCTCCTCATGGGGATCTTCTTACCGTTTATAACCTGGGGACTTACCCCTGGCCTTCAAATTGAGATTGGCGTTCCCACCCGCCCCTTATACAGCAACCGGAGTCTTCTTTTCAAGAACAACCTGATCGGTCGCCAGGGAAAGACCTGTTTAAAGCAGGCGTCACTTGTTCATCGAATCGAGGAAGGTCTGGTTTATTTCGGTCTTTTTCATCCGGTCGATGATAAACTCCATCGCGTCCGCCGGATTCATCTCCTGGAGCAGCCTCCTTAAGATCCAGATCCTGCTGAGATTCTGCTTGGGAATCAGGAGATCCTCCTTCCTCGTGCCGGAACGCACCAGGTCGAAGGCCGGGAAGACCCGGCGGTCGGCAAGTTTGCGTTCCAGATGGAGTTCCATATTTCCCGTGCCCTTGAACTCCTCGAAAATGACCTCGTCCATTCTGCTCCCCGTATCGATCAGGGCCGTAGAGATAATCGTCAGGCTGCCGCCATTCTCGATGTTTCTGGCCGCCCCGAAGAAGCGTTTGGGTTTATGCAAGGCATTGGAATCCACCCCTCCCGAAAGGACCTTGCCGCTGGGGGGAACAACCGTATTGTACGCCCGGGCAAGCCGGGTAATGCTGTCCAGCAGTATTACCACATCCCGCTTATGTTCCACCAGGCGCTTGGCCTTCTCGAGCACCATCTCGGCTACCTGGACATGTCTCGTGGCGGGTTCATCAAAGGTAGAGGATATTACTTCTCCTTTGACGCTTCGCTGCATGTCAGTAACCTCTTCGGGCCGTTCATCGATGAGGAGAACCATAAGGATAACCTCCTTATGATTGGCCTCGATGCTGTGGGCGATGTCCTGGAGGAGAACGGTCTTGCCGGCCCGGGGGGGGGATACAATCAGTCCGCGCTGACCCTTGCCGATGGGGGCGAACAAATCCATGATCCTGGTGGATAAATTTTCCGGATCATGTTCGAGATTTAACCGCTCCTGGGGATAAAGGGGAGTCAGATTGTCAAAGAGGATCTTGTCCCGTGAGATTTCCGGCCCTTCCAGATTCACCTGATCCACCTTGAGGAGGGCGAAATATTTTTCCCCTTCCTTGGGCGGTCTCACCTCACCGGAAATGGTGTCCCCGGTCCGGAGATTGAATCTGCGGATCTGGGAGGGCGAGATGTAGATGTCATCGGGGCTGGGAAGGTAATTGTAATCCACCGCCCGCAGGAAACCAAACCCGTCAGGAAGGATCTCCAATACCCCCTCGCCGGAGATTATCCCGTTTTTTTCCGCCTGCGCCTGGAGAATGGCGAAGATCAGGTCCTGCCTGCGCATTCCACTGGCGCCTACCACGTTCAATTCCTTGGCGAGATTCGCCAACGCCCCTATGGGCTGCCTTTTTATTTCTTCAATTTTCATAAGCGTTTTCTCTTAGTGTTGGTCTATTGGCTCGCGGAAAGAGGGCGCCGCTGTTACTACAAATAATACGGGCGAATGTGCAGCAAAGTTCGCCCCTCCAATCGTGATGAAGTCGTAAAAAGTCCCCACGGCGTCATTCCGGACTCGATCCGGAATCCAGAAGTACTTGAAATCGCTGGATTCCGGCCTCCGCCGGAATGACGAAAAACAGCGATTTACGACTTTTTACTAGGTCGTCAACCGTCCGGAAA
>JAXMLI010000228.1:0-3700 GCA_034368785.1 Smithellaceae bacterium
CCCGCGCTCCCGAAGGATGCAGTGCAACGCAGCATCCGGACTTTATACGAAGTCGTCATCTCTCCTCCTCAAAGGAGACCCCGAAGAGACCTTCCGGCCTGATGAGCAACACGATAATCATAACGGACAGCGCCACCGAACCCTTCAGAAAGGCGCCGTTCGGCACCAGGAAGACGACCAGCACTTCGGCAAAGCCCAGGATATAGGCCCCCAAGAAACTGCCCTTGATGCTTCCCAACCCCCCGAGTACTACAATGGCCATGGTCATGATGAGTGGACTCAGCCACATGAAAGGATCCAGGACAAAAAGAGGCACCACGGTCGCCCCGGCAATGGCCGCCAGCATCACCGAAAGACCCATGGTGATCATGGCCACGCGCTCCACGTTCATCCCCATCAGGTTCGCCGTTTCCCGGTCCTGGGCGGTGGTGCGGATGGCCAGCCCCAGTCTGGTCTTCTTCAACATGGTCCAGACGCCCGCAAGCACGGCCAGGACCACCCCGAAGGTGAGGAGCTGCTGGTTAATGATCTTGATGCCCGCGATGACGCTGAAACCGGGAATCAAAGGCGGCGTCCCCCGGTAATGCCCCTTGAAGAGGATCAGAATCACCTCCT
Organism: Smithellaceae bacterium; assembly: GCA_034368785.1. Classification (GTDB taxonomy): domain Bacteria; phylum Desulfobacterota; class Syntrophia; order Syntrophales; family CAMTWB01; genus CAMTWB01. Next base: position 616 of record JAXMLI010000228.1, read on the forward strand.
GCAGCACCATGGCGAGCGCGATGGTGGCGATCAGTACCGCCGATTCATGTTCACGGATGGGACTGATCACCAGCCTGTAGAAGACCAGACCGAGCAGGGTAACCAGGATGATCGACAGGAGCATGGCGAGTACCATGGGTATGCCCAGGTTGTGAAAGAGGAAGTGGATAGAGTAGGCCGTAATCATGTAGAAGGCCGTGTGGGCGATATTGACGATCCTGGCCACCCCGAAGATCAGGGAAAAACCTATCGCCAGGAGGGCGTAAATACTGCCGTGGATTAAACCGTTGACAATGATGTCCTGTGCCATTTTTCCCTCACGGTGAAGAGTCCGCTCAGAGCTGGTGCGCCCGGAGCAGCTCCGAGACACCCCCGCCAATCCTGCTTGCGCTTCCTCATTTCTCAGATTAATAGCAGCCGCTCAGGTTGTTTAGACTGCGGGCCAAAGTAACAAAATAGGTCAGGCGTCCCGCCTGACCGGCCAAGCAAAATGCGGGAATCAATGTCAGGCGGGACGCCTGACCTATGATAAAACATTGTCTCGCCTGAGGCGTTCCTACAGTCTAAAAGCCTACAGTCTATATACCTGAGCAGTTACGATTATTTCCGGTAATGCTCGATTACCCAGGGTGGGATCCGGTAGGGAACCGAACCCTCATAGGTTACCCCCTGCCACTCGTAAGGCCAGACGGATTTCTTATCGCCATCTATCCACTGGGTGCCGATCCCCGTCACATATCCCGGGGCAAAGGTCACGTCGTGACTCTTGTCAAACACCAGCCGCCCGGCGGCGCCGCGTTGATCGGTCTTTTCCAGTTCCGTCACCAGTTTATCCGCCTCGATTGTTCCGGCCCTTTCGATGGCCGAGGCCAGGACCAGGATGGCCTCATGGGTGCCCGAGGTGTAGGTCGGCGTTTCGCCGAAACGCTTGGTGTAGGCCTCGACGAAGGGAATGGTATATTCGGTGATTTTAACCTTCGCATAGGTATTCTGGGTGAGGATATAGTTGCCCTTCCCGCCGGTGGCCGCCCAGTAGCCGTCCTTCTGGGCCTCCACGTTGATCCCTACCACGGCGGCGGGGATCTTCAATTCTCCCCATTGTTTCGCAAAGGGAATCCCCACGGAGGCAGAAAAGAAGGAAAAGATGACATGCGCCCCGGAGCGCTGGATCGCCGACAATTCCGCCGTCACATCCGTAGCCACCGGCGAGGGTCGCCAGACGCCGGCGATTTCCATCCCCATTTTGGGCAGGCTGTCCTGAGAGATGGCGACAATGGGATCGGCCCAGACGGCCTTTTCGGCAATGATGGCCACCTTGATCTTGGGAATTTTCAGCTCTGCCGCCATCCTTTTTGCCACCATGTCCAGCATCAGGAAGTTGGCCCGCACTAAAAAGGTGGAGTTGATCGGCGAGATCCGGAACCAGTATTTGTAACGGTTATAGTCCTTGGTGACCCGGGTGCATAGTTCCGGGTGGGCCGCGCCGACACCAAGAAAGATCTTCTTGCTGTCCATGGCGATGTCCTGCATGGCCATGACCGCCTCGGTCCGGAAACCGCCGATGAGGAAATCCACCCGCTGGGAAGAGATGGCCCGTTCGAGCGCATTGGTGGCATCGGTCAGGCTCAGGAACTCATTGGTGTCCACCTTCACCAACTCGATGGGCCGGCGAACCTTGCCTACCTGAATGCCCCCCTTGGCATTGATCCCCTCGGCGGCAATCAAGGCGCCATTCCAATGCCCCTCCCCCTGGGTGAAGGCCATGGGTCCCAGGACGCCGATCTTGATCGGTTGCGCGAAGGTCTCGGAAAATCCCCCCAAGACAAACAGCGAAAGCGCGAGGATAATCATCCCCAAACATCGTAACTTCTTCATGCTTCTACCCCCTTTTTATTGTTAAAGTTGAAGGAAAACACGTGCAAAGAATTACGCTGGATCTGCCATTTACAGATTATCCGGCTCGGGAAAAGAACAATCGCTATCTAAATACAGGAATATTCGGGTGAAGTTATTCTAGTCTTGGCTCCGTCCCGCCTGAGCGTTAACCAATTGCCAACATCTTCGCGGGTTCGTGTATTCGGTCTATATTCGAAGAACCATATTTTTATGTGTTCGGGCATGAAAAGTCTGAAGGATCAAAATACTGAAAACCGGAAACAGCCCGTATAAAGCGCTTACCGGATGTTTACGTGCGAGACTCTTATATCGAGGCCAACAATGCAATATGGAATAATTATAAGTATTATACCAGAATAATACTCATATTAAGACAAGGTCGTCAGGAAGGAACGGAGATTGACTTTCCGGTTGTTCATCCCCAATTTCTTTCGAATACTGTTTCTATGAAAATCGATTGCGCCCGTTGAGATATTTAGTAATCCCGCTATTTCTTTGGTGGTTTTTCCCTCCCTGATGAGATCGGCTACCTGGAATTCTTTAGGCGTGAGGTTAAAGTGATTTAAAGTGAGATTGCGTAAGAAAGGTGAAATTATATTCTTCAAATTGGATTCGACGGCATTGACACAGTTCAACTGATCAGGCGCCAATCGGCATTTCTTAAGTTCCTCGATATGGGGTATAATCGTTTGCCGTACATTGGTCAGGATGTTTCTTTCCAGCTCCATTTTATCTTCTTCCCTCTGCTTTAGCAAAACCTTAAGGGCCGTATTTGATTCCGCGAGGGAACGGGACTTTATCTCCAGTTCCCGGTCTTTTTTCTTCAAGGCCTCATCGGCCAACTTGCGCTTGGTGACATCCCGCGCCACGCATCTGAATCCAACCGGACTTCCTGACAGGTCTCTTATCAGCGAGGCGGACATTTCCCGGAACATGCGGCTGCCGTCCTTCTTTATAATTTGATAATCAAATATCTCCGCAGATTTGCCGGTACGATAGATCGCGTTGAAGATTCTATATATTCTCCTGGTGGCATCCGGGGAAACGTATCTGCGGTAATTCATGCTCATCAGTTCGTCTGCCGTGTAACCCAGCATCTGCAACGCTGCCCTGTTAAAAAAGGTCAGGTTTCCGGCAAGATCAACCTCCAGATACGCCTCTTCGATACTTTCCAGTATCGTTTTATACC
>JAXMLI010000229.1:0-5890 GCA_034368785.1 Smithellaceae bacterium
GTTCCGGAAGCCCAAAGGGATCGGAACGTGTCCCCGGAAAACCAAGCCTGCCCACACGAAGGCGGGGGAGGGGTGTAGCGCAACTAGAGCATCCGGACTTTTTACCGCGCCGTCAATCCTGATGACGCGGTAAAAAGTCTAAAAGGGGAGTACATTTGGACGGCGCGGTAAAAAGTTCGCAGGCAAGGCGCGCAAATCACGAGGAATGAGGCGTACTTAGAGGTACGCCGCAGTGACGAGGGATGTAGCGCAACGCAGCATCCGGACTTTTTACCGCGCCGTCAATCCTACTGGCGGAAATCTTCCTTATGCAGGTTATATTTTTTCATTCTTTCATAAAGGGCCCTTCGCGAAATACTGAGGGCCTCGGCCGTAAAGTTAACTTCTCCGCTGTTTTCCCTTAAGGTCTGTTCGATCACGGACCGCTCCGTCTTTTCCAGTTCGTCTTTCAGTCTCCCAGGTGTCGCGGGCAGGGAGAGAAGGCGCGCGAAATCGGAGGTATCATCTTCCGCGAAATCACCGATAATCCGGTTAGTGGAGGTGATAACCATCTTTTCGATCGTGTGCCTTAATTGTCTGACGTTTCCCGGCCAGGAATAGCGGACCATCGCGGCAAGCGTCCTTTCCGGAATCTCCGGCACGGGGATATTGTTCCTTTCCGCGGCCAATTTGGTGAAGTGAGAAATCAGCAGGGGCAGATCTTCCGGCCTTTCTCTGAGAGGGGGGACCATGATGGTGAAAACGACAATACGATGGTAGAAATCACGGCGCATTCTGCCTTCGCGGACCAGGTCCTGGAGATTAATTTTGGTGGTGGCAACCAGTCTGATATTGACCAGCTGTGGTTCATCCTTTCCCAGCGGGAACACCAGTCCATCCTCCAGCACCCTAAGGAGCTTAATCTGGGCTGCCAGGGGAATGCTTTCCAGTTCGTCAAGGAGCAACGTACCGCCGCTTGCTGTTAACAGTTTCCCGTCTCTTGCCTTGTCCGCGCCGGTATACGCGCCCTTCGCGTGGCCGAAGAGTTCGCTTTCCAACATGTTATCGGCAAGGGCGCCGGCATTGACGGCCACAAAAGGGCCTTTCACGCGGCCGCTTGAGTTGTGGATGGCCCTGGCCAGGAGTTCTTTCCCCGTGCCCGTCTCCCCGATAATGAGAACCGGCAGATCGGACTTGGCGATCACCTCCACCTGTTCAAAGATATCTTGCATTATCCTGCAGCGTCCCACGATGCCGAACCTTTCTTCGCCGGCGGAGCCGTACATATTAAGCCGCTGCCTGAGCTCATCGGTTTCTCTCTTGAGGTATATTTTTTCGCAGGCCCGGGAAACGCTTGCAAGCAGTACGTCGTCATCAAAGGGTTTTTCAATGAAATTGTAAGCGCCGGCCTTCAGAGAGCGGACGGCCATCGATATATCGCCATGACCGGTCATGAGGATAACCGGCGGCTGGTAGTTCCGACGAATAATTTCGGCAAGAAATTCTTCGCCATCCATGCCAGGCATCTTTACATCGGCAATTATACAGTCCACATCGGGCAGTTTTGGCCAGGCAATGGCCGCCTCGGCGGAGCTGAACATCTCGCACGAATAACCGCGGAGTTTAAGCATTTGTACGACAGATGACCTCGATGCCTCATCGTCATCGATAATGACCACTTTCGCCCGGTATTTATCGTTTGTTTTTCCCATATCTTCTACGCAGTCAAATCCTTCGCGAGGGGGAACTTCAATGTGAAGCAGGCGCCCCTTCCAACCTCGCCAGTCGCTTCGATGAGGCCGTGATGGTCCTTGATAATCGAAAGGGAAATCGAGAGACCCAGGCCGGTACCGTGGCCCGGCTTTTTCGTGGTGTAAAAAGGCGTGAAAAATTTCTCCGCATCCTCTTTTCTGAAACCATGACCGGTATCCCTGATTTCCACTGTGACGGGCAGAGGGTCATTTTCCTCAAAAAAACTCCTGACCGCCAGGTGTCTTTCCTCAACACCTTCCATCGCCTGTCTGGCATTGGTAATAATATTAAGAAGCACCTGCTCCAGCCGGACCTTGTCGCCGCTTATCAAAGGCATGGCATCATCCAGGCTGAGGCTTGAACCTATTCCCGATAACATTAAGTGAGGCTTGAGAAATTCCAGGCTTTCCCTGGCGATGTCATTGATATTGACAGGCAGGAATTGACGCTCCGAATTTCTTGCCAGATCTCTCAACTGGCTGATGATCCGCGCTGATCGGTCAACCTGCCTTGATATCTGCAGCAAATTGTCTTTAATGTCCTCGCTTGTCCCCGATTTTTCATCAAACATATAAAGGGCGTTTTTGGCGTAGTTCTTGATGCCCGTGAGCGGCTGATTTAATTCGTGGGCGATCGCCGCGGCCATTTCACCGAGTTCGGCCAGCCTTGTGGAGTGGACCAGTTGGTCTTCCTGGATTTTTGCCGCTGCCGCGAGCCTGGTTCTTTCCTGTTCCGCCTCTAACTGAGCCAAAAGGTATTTTTTCTCGGTTTCAATGAGGGCCTTATGCTGAGATTTCAACTTTATGCTGAGGGTGCCGCTGAATAAGGCGATAAAAATGAAAAAAGCGGGGATGAGCAGCATGTCGAGGAAGTGGCCGGAGGAATTGTAAATATGGTAAAACCCAATGGTGATAAGGCCAAGGATAGAGGCGACAAAAACGGCCTTTCTATCCCACCAGATTCCGGAAAGGACAATGGGGATATAGGCAAAATGACTGAAATGGATATTAGTATTCAGAATTACAGCGGCAAGGAAAAGCACCATCACATGGATTACCACAAGGAGCGTAATAATACCCAGCCGGTACAACGATCGACGATTGGTTTTATTTAACATACCTTCGTATTGGCGGGCGATGGGGGATTCGAACCCACGACCTCTGGTTCCGGAGACCAGCGCTCTATCCTACTGAGCTAATCGCCCTCCTGTGTCTTATTATAATCCTGATTGAGGAGGCGGGATACTACTATAGGAGAACGAAATGTACAATAGCTTTTATAACACCTTTGACGACTTCGTAAAAAGCGACCCACGCCGTCTGCGGCGGCCCCACATCGGCAAGTAACTTGCCTTTGAATTTTGGAGGGCCACGCTCCGTCGTGGCCGCAAAAGCTTTGCCGGTGGCAATATTACTGCGGACGCGACCCCAGCGCGTCCCTCCAAAGAAAAAATACATTACAAAATATAAAGTACCTATGGTTAAGTTCCTTAGAAGTCCGGATGCTGCGTTGCGCTTCATCCCTCCCCCGCGAAGGCCGGGGGCCTTTTTACAAAGCCGTCCTGAATTCATGGCTTTTGCGACTTTTTACGAGAGCGTCACCTTTTGGCACCCTTAAAAGTAGCTTGCATGTCCTGGCGGCGCGTAATAATGTGCCTTCGCTTTTTACTTTATATGGAGGCGGTTTTTTGAACTTAAGCGAACTCAGTGAAATTTTAGACACAGAGGTCTTGATCTGCGGGGAAAGACTTGCATATCTGGATGTCATCGCCATTGCGGCGGCGGATATGATGAGCGAAGTGCTGGCCTACTCTCACGGGCACTCAGTCCTCCTGACCGGACTGACAACCCCGCAGGTGGTGAGGACCGCGCAGATAATGGACCTTACCGCCATCGTTTTTGTCCGGGGGAAGGTACCCCCGAGAGAGACAATCAAACTCGCGGCCGATTTAGGAATACCTCTGCTCGTTACCAAAGATCTTTTATACACGGCTTGCGGGAAACTTTACGCGAAAGGAATACCGAGCTGTTAACAGGATTGCCCAAATAGATCAGGCCGGGAGCGACGACCAATGGCAGATACGAAGGATATCGAGATATTGGGAAAACACAAGGAGTTCTTCCGTGATTTGAAGGCCAGGAATATCATGAATCACACCGTGATCGTACTGAAGGAAGACGACACAATGTGTGAGGCAAGAGATATTATGAAACGGAAAAAGATATCAGGTATCCCGATCGTGGATGACACAAATGTCTTGATAAACATCATCACCATGGAAGACCTGCTCAAGGCCATGGAGCATGACAACATAAAAAGAAGAATAAAGGATTTCGGCCAGAAGAAGGTACTCGCGCTTCACGAAAACGATGATTTTGACAAGATAGTCGAGTATATCAGCACTTACCAATTCGGCAGGTATCCCGTTGTGGATGATCACAACAAAGTAATTGGCATCATCACGAAACAGGACCTTCTCTTCGGGATGCTTTCGAAACTTTCCACCCTGTATCTTCACGACGAAAGAACAAGAGAAGTATTGGATTCCCCCCTGTCAATTCTAATTCAAACGCAAATTGACAAGAATAAGCCCAATTTTCAGTACATAATCAACAACCGGGATATCAACACCGCGGGTGAGGGCTCGGCACTTTTGAAAATCTTTCTTAAGGAGAAGGCCTTCGATGAGAAACTGATAAGAAAAATCAGTATCTCGACCTATGAAGCCGAGGTGAACGTAGTTATTCACGGGGAGGGTAAAGGGCGGATTGCCGCCAGTATCACGGATGATTCGATCGTGGTGTTTGTGGAAGACACCGGGCCCGGGATAGAGGATATCGAGCGGGCAATGAGACCCGGATTTTCCACGGCGACAGAGTACGTGAGAACCCTTGGTTTTGGTGCGGGGATGGGGCTGTCCAATATAAAACGTTTCACCGACAAGCTGGTTATCACCTCGGAAAAAAAACAGGGGGTGAAATTAGAAATGCTGTTTTGGCTGAAAGCGGATATTAAATAAGTCTGTGATCAGAGGCGCGAAAACTTCTGGAAGGAATGCGCGCTTTCGCTTATGTCTCCTGCGGATACACCGAAGGTCCAGGTTACCTCGCCCACGTAAAGATCCCCGCGGGAATCCACGCAGAGGGTATGGGGGGCGACGAAATTTCCCGGTGCCTCCCGGTCCGCGCTGCACCAGTGGAGGAGTACATTGCCCGAGAGGTCAAGCACCCGCACCCCGCCCGGCAGGTCATGCCTGATTCTGCCATTGGTGAAAGAGGTCTGACCAACCCGCCACCACAGCTCTGAGACGTAAACCATGCCGTTTTTTCCAAAGGAAATATCAGTTGGACGCTGAAGGTGAGTCCAGCAATCCAGGAACTGGCCATCGCGGGAATAGATATGGATCCGATCATTTTCGCGATCCGCCACGAAAACCCGGTCATCGGGTGAGATTCCGATACCGTGAGGCAGTCGGAACTGGCCAGGCCCGCTGCCCGGCTCTCCCCAGGACTGGATAAGCGATCCGTTGGCAGTGAAGCGATGCACCCGGGCGTTTCCGTATCCGTCACTGACATAGATCTCACCATCCGGGGCAATGGCCACATCGGTCGGTCGGTTGAAGGGGGGACCGCTTTTTTTCACACTGCCGTGACTCTTGCCGTCATAGCCTGTATCAGATGACCTGCCGGGGGCGCCGATTATCATCAGTTGCTCCCCCTCGGGCGTGAACTTACGCACCGTATGGTCGCCATCATCAACGGTATACACCATGTCGTCGGGACTGATGCCAATTCCGTGGGTGCGGGGCGTAAAAATATCCTCCCCCCAGGAGCGGAGAAAATTTCCTTCTCGGTCGTATACAATGATCCGGGCATCCCCTCGGGTCATCAGATACACATTATCCCGTGAATCAACCGCCACGCCATCCACATCTCTGTGAATATAACCAGGCGGCAGCTTCTCCCATCCTTCAATGACTTTGAACCCTGGACAATCCTTCATTTTCATCTCTCTTCGTTAAAGGGTTTTTTGTAAGGGGAAGAGGATCTGAGAGGCAATACGAAGTTCATCCTCCCCCGATCAAGGGGAAGAGGGAAAGGGTATCGCCATCCTGGAGGATCAAGCCAGGCTCTCCCCGTTTCCCGTTAACCAGGGCCAC
>JAXMLI010000230.1:0-6120 GCA_034368785.1 Smithellaceae bacterium
TTTGACCCCATCCCCACCCCGACCCTCCCCGTGAAGGGGATGGAGTTGAGGTTGTAGGCCTCCCCTTGAAGAGAAAGGAGATTGGAGTTGTAGGCCACTCCTTGAAGGGGAGGGAGGTTGGGGTTTTAGGCCTCCCTTGAAGGGGAGGGAGAAGGCCCTGAAAGACGGCCATGGCGCCTCAAATAAACCTTCCCCGGGCGATTTCCGCCAGCGCGGAGGCGGCGTAGTCGATCTCTTCTTCGCGGGTGAAATAACCGAGCCCGAACCGGACCGTCCCGTCCGGGAAGGTGCCGAGGGTACGGTGCGCCGCCGGGGCGCAATGCAGCCCCACGCGGCACAAAATACCGTATTCCTCGTCGAGGATCAATCCCACCTCCGAAGGGGCCAGCCCCTCGATGTTGAAACTCACGGTGGGGACCTCTGGCCTTTGTTCGCCGGTGATTTTCAATCCAGGGATTTCCGCGATTCGCTCCATCAGCCTTGTGATCAGCGCGATTTGCCGCGCGTGAATCTTTTCGACAGTTTCTGCCAGCACAAAATCCACCCCGGCGCCCAGACCGGCGATGCCTGGCGTGTTGTGGGTTCCCGCCTCGCAAAGATCAGGAAGAAAATCGGGATGAACCTCATATTCCGAGCGGCTGCCCGTCCCGCCCTGTTTGAGCGGCTTAAAGGCCCGCAGATCTAGGCGTTCCCCGATTACCAGCCCGCCCGTGCCCTGCGGACCCAGCAGGCCTTTATGCCCGGTGAACGCAAGCAGGTCAATGAAATCCGCGTTAACGTCAATGGGCACCGAGCCGCCCGTCTGCGCCGCGTCCACGACAAAGAGCAACCCTTTCTCCCGGCAGATCCTCCCCACCTCACGGACGGGCATCATAGTTCCCGTCACGTTGGAGGCGTGATTAATAACTACCAGCCTGGTGTTCGTCCGGATCGCCTTCTCCACCTCCATCGGATCCAGCCGCCCGCCAGGCGAACAGCGCGCCACCGTGACCGCGACGCCCTTTTTCTCCAGTTCACGCAAGGGTCGCATCACCGAGTTATGTTCCATGCCGCTCGTGATCGCATGATCGCCCGGGCGCAGCACCCCCTTCAGCGCGAGGTTCAGCCCCTCGGTGGCATTCAGAGTAAACACAACGCGCAGGGGGTCTGCCACGTTGAACAGACGCGCGAGGGATTCCCTCGTGTTATAAACTATCCGACCCGCTTCTATGGAAAGGCGATGACCGGATCGGCCGGGGCTTGCGCCGACATCGTTCATGAATGCCCTCATCGCAGATGCAACGGCGGCGGGCTTTGGAAAACTGGTCGCCGTGTGGTCGAAATAGATCAGCCGGTTATCACTTGCTGATGATGATGCTGAACTCATCGCCCTTTTCCTTAACTTCCGCCCGGCAGCCGTCATGCTGCGCCGCCCGCAGGACATTATCCCTCGAAGTGACTGAGTCCACCAGCACCTCCAACGTTCCCTTACCCAAACTGGCCATGCCCCTTTGCGCTAAAATCACCGGCTGCGGACAGGACAAGCCCCTGGCGTCTATCTGTCTCATCTTCATGTTGTTCCCCTTCCAATCAGTCGAATTTTTCGCGCATGGTGAACCCCACGACGACGCAGAAGAGCAGACCCGCAATCGTGGCGATCGGGCCGTACGCGCCCGGCCCGGCGGGTGAACTTGCGATGTTGAAGTTATGGGCGATGCCCGCGCCCACCAACATGCCGATCACGAACACCGTCGCGTCTCCATCACCCTCGCCCGCCAGAATAAGCTGCCGGCCCGGACAGCCGCCGGCGAGGGCGAACGCCAACCCCGAAAGGGTCATGCCCAGGAAATTCCAGAGGTGGTTCGCATGCGCGATCGGCTGCCCAACCCATCCGGGATTGAACTGTTTCAAGACCAGGTTGGTCGCGAAGGCGGCGATCACCAGCGCCGCGACGCCGGAAACAAGGTAAAAATCCCGGGTCAGAATAACATCGCGCACCGCCCCCATCGTGCAGAACCGCGTCCGCTGCGCGAGGAAGCCGATACATACGGCCAACAGCAGCGACAGGGCAGCCGGCGCGTACATCGAGCCGGGGCCGGTTGTGCTGAAGAAGATCGGCCCGGTTTTGATTATTGTTTCTACGCCGTCCACAATCTCCTTCGCCCGCCCGAATTGCGGCTTCACCAGCAGGAACAGCAGGAGCGCGGCCATGATCAACGGGAGGATCATTCCGGCGAACCATTTTGTCTTATAGGTTCTGCCCAGGTTATAGCCTGATTTCAGGAACAAAACCCCCCCGGCAATACCCGCACAGAGCCCCAGGAGCCCGACAATCGCGTTCCAGTCGCCCCCGGCCAGCCTTAATAGCGCGCGCCAGGGACATCCCAGAAAGACAAGCGCGCCAATCATGGCGAAGACGCCGAGCGAAAACCTGATCGCCGGCGCCGACCCCGTTCTGGCCCGGTACTCCCGGAACAGCAAGGCGGCGAGCAACGACCCGAACACGAACCCCATTATCTCGGGCCGCAGATACTGCACCGACCCGACACGGTGCAGGCCGAGGGCGCCCGCGATGTCGCGCTCCATGCAGGCGACGCACACCCCCATATTCGGCGGGTTTCCCCACCATTGAAGCAGTGCCGCGGCTACCCCGATAAACAATCCTGTTGCGACAATTCCCCCGTTCGCCCATAAATCCCCTGCCTTCATTCCCGCCGCCTCCTTCCGCTGGTGATTAGCTGCCAAAATACTGCCTTGATCATGGCCCGATTCCATGTGAAATAATGGGCAATAAGTCAAATAGATAAAATCTATAATAAGGCCTGAATAATAGCCGGAAGTTATTACAGTTGACGAGAAAGGGAGGTACGTGAACGCTTGACAGGAGATCACATCAGATAGTAAATAGACTCTGACGCCGGCAGCCAACAAATTCCCCGGATTCTGCCTTTAGGCGCAGGAAGGATATTCTGTCCTGGTAGCGGATCATATCTTTCACGCACCGCAAAAGAGAGAGTAAGGCCATCATGGTTGAAGCGGCATTCAGCAATATATTCAATATCTCCCGGGACTACGTCCTCTTTTTCGCCGGTTTCTCCTACATTATCCTGGCCACGGCTTGTCTCATCACTGTGCGTCAGGGCCGGAAGGAGCTGCCCTGGCTTGTCATGGCCCATTTTGCCCTTTTTTTCGGCATTGGCGCGCTAATTGAGCTGCCCGCCATCATAACTGAACACCCTCTTTTTTTTAAAGCGATGAAGCTGTTCTTCAGCCTGGCGGGGGCGATCCTCCTGGTCGAATTCGCCAGGCGCGGAAACCCCCTGGCCGATGGAAAAACACTGGGCCGCTGGGTCCTGATCCTCCCCGTTCTCGCGATGCTGGCCGGTCTGCCATCTCAGGGCCTGGAAGGTGCCGAACAGGTCGTGCACAATTCCTTCGGCGTACTCGGGTTCCTGGGAACGGCCATTGTCTTCTGGCGAAGGTCGCGCCTGACGGCGGGCCGGGAACGGCTTTATCTCTTCCTGATCGGAATATCCTTCCTGCTCTTCGCCCTGAATTGTTTCTGGCGGCACATACCTCCCCTGCAAAGGATTACTCAAACGTATTTTCAGGCGTTCCAGCATCTCCACTACGAGGCAGTCCATCCTTTCATTGCCGGCGTTCTCACCCTGTCCATCGCCTTTCTTCTTACCCAGGTGACCTTCCTCAAATCTGAGGACGCCTCAGTCTCCGCCTACCTTAACCGCAAGTCCAGATCATACTTTTATATCTCGGCATTCATTGTCCTCGTGATTTTTCTTGGCGGATGGCAGCTGACCAATCAGGTCGGCAGATATTTCCTGAAAGAAACAGCCAGCCTCGCCAGGCTCGACGCGGATATGATGGCCGATCATCTGGGCGGCATCCTGGAAAGCGCCAATCAAGGGGCCATGCATCTGGCAAACATTAAATCCATCAGAGAGGCCATAACAGGGAAGGATAAGAAGAAATTGGAACTGGCCGGTGAGGATCTGGCCAACGCCCTCTTCAGCTACAAGCTGAACAAATGTCTCCTGGTGGATCAACTGGGACGGGTCATTGCCTCCTCGCAAATTGACATAAATAAAGTGCCTCGCGGGATCGATCCGTCCTTGCCGGTCCTGGCCAATGCCTTATCGGGAAGAAGAGGATATGAAATCCTCTTCGATGAGGCCGTGGAAGCCCCTTTATACTGGGTGGGGTTTCCCGTTCGGGATATAAGGGGAAACATAAAGGGCGCCCTGATCCTCGTGAAAAATATGCAGGAGGCGGAATATTCCCTCAGGAAACACAAGTACAGTTTTCTCATTGACGAAGACGGGGTTATCATCCTTGCCGGGCAGCCCGGCTTGCGTCTGATGAGACTTTGGCCGCTTTCGGCTGAGGAGAAATTATCCTCTCTCAAACGCGACAGGCACGGATTTACCCCCCGGGGGGCGCTTCTCGCCGGCAGATCGAAAGATAACATTTTCAATCTGGACGGCTCCCCCCACCTGTTGGTTCGAAGTTTCCATCAATGGCCCATCCATATCCTGACTCGCCTGGACCATGTGCGGTGGGCCAGGCTTGCTACGATATTGGTCTTATTTCTCCTGGCCTCAGCCGTCCTTATATTCTTCATCGACAGCAGCCGGCTGGTTGCCACCAGCGCCCGGCTGCTCAATGCGGAAACCCGCTTCGAGGTGATATTCCACAGCGTCCCCAGCGCCATCATGATCCTGGATAAACCCGACGGCAAGATCCTCTCGGAAAACACCTTTGTGCAGCAGTGGCTGGGGTACGACCTGACCGAACTCCAGGAAATGACTTTGAAAGACCTGCGGGCGGCCCCGCCTAAAGACCGGAGTCATCAACATTACCGGAAGAAGGATGGCGCCGTCGTCGATGTGGAAGAGGTCCAGGCGGTAATCACCCTCGACGACGAGATCAATCAGCTCATCATCGCCCACGATGTGACGGATCGCAACCGGGCGGAGGAAGATCTCCGTCTGGCCAAGGAATTCAGCGACTCGGTGGTGAAGATCGCCGCGGCCATGATTGTAGTTCTCGATCGCAAGGGCAATGTTGTTCTCTTCAATGACCATGCCGAACAGGTCACCGGCTGGCGGCGGGAGGAGGTTCTGGGCCAGGGCTGGTTCAACCGGTTTATACCGAAAGCCGAGACTCCCGCGATTCAGGATGTGTTCCAAATCCTGCTTAAGGAGAAGACATCCCTGGCGCATGAAAATCCGATCATCACCAAAGACGGCGAACAGAGGATCATCAACTGGAATAACACCACCCTCCAGGACCGCAACGGCGAGGCGCGCCTGGTGATCGCCACGGGGGTTGATGTGACCCAGCAGAAAAAGAATGAAGCCATCCTGACGCGCCTGTCTCTTTCGGACGGTCTGACGGGGGTGGCCAACAGGAGAAGCCTCGATGATTTTCTCGATCGCCAGTGGAAAAGGGCAGCCCGGGAAGGAACGTCCGTTTCCCTGATCATGGGAGATATCGATTTCTTCAAGCGATACAACGACACCCTCGGTCACCAGGCGGGGGACGCCTGTCTGATCCGGGTGGCGGCCGTGATGCAAAGCGCCCTCAAACGTCCGCTGGACCTCCTGGCCCGCTTTGGCGGCGAGGAATTCGCCGTGGTGCTGCCCGACACGGAAAAAGAGGGCGCCCTGAAGGTGGCCCATGATATACAAAGTCGTCTGCTATCCCTCGGCTTGCCCCATCCGGACTCGGATGCGGGTCCCCTGGTCACCATGAGCCTCGGGGTCGCCTCGGCCACTCCATTGCCCGGCATGCCTGCCGAGGAGCTGATTGCCGCCGCCGATAAAGCCCTCTACCAGGCCAAGGCCGGCGGCAGGAACCGGATCGAGTATGCCGGGTTCCCGACGGGGAAGTCATGATGGTCAGCCGTAACTACCCAGGTCTTCATCCTTCTTAATGGGTCCTAATAGAATCCGATAGAGGCAACCTCCCTGATGATGAAGATGCCTATGAAAGAAAAAATCGAGAATGGATGGGAAGAGACTGGAGATCGGTTTATATCAATTTTTACGAAGTCGTCAATTTTACTAATGGCCCTTTGCTATGGGGCAATGGTAATCACGAATGTCCGGTTAGAAAATTGCA
>JAXMLI010000231.1:0-4113 GCA_034368785.1 Smithellaceae bacterium
TGATCATTGATCATTGATCACTACGTCCTGAGACCCTGCCGTGATTTTATCTGGAGCTTGGGAGGCTGAACCTCCCGCCAGTCCACCGTCGCTTTATCGGGATTACTTAGATCAATTCGCAAAAAACCCTGCACGGGTCCCCTCCTTTCGAGGTCCTGCCATACCTGCTTCAACCTGACAAGCTTCACCTCGTAATCATCAAAGCCCAGGTAAAGTGAAATTCCTCTATTAGTGAAAATGGTTATCCCAAATACCTCATTCAGATGAACCTCGGAAAGACTTCCCAGGGAAGTCAGTTCCTTTTCTCCAGTATATGCCTCAATGAGGTTTACTGTCTTTTCCAGTGACAGTCCGGATGTCCCCTGGGGTGATCCGGTCCAGCCATTTATTACCGGAAGATCAACGACGTCGGTTTGCGTTAATTCCTTGAAAGCAAAACCACTCTGATCAAGAAGGAAAAAGGCGTCGGCGTTTTTTAACATCGCCAAGGCCCTTCTCTCCAGGATCTCTATTTTCAATCTGTCCGGAAGTATCCTGCTGATAGACACCTCCCTCACCCAGGGATTCACCTGAATTCTCCTGATGGTTCTTGCCAGATTGACCGTCAGTATATTCTGGGATGTTCTCAGCCGGGCAAGGTCATATACATCCTTTTCCGTCAACTCATTCAATCCCTTGATCTCGATGCTGCGGATGGCGAAAATCGAGGAGGTAAGCAGACCGGCATATCCATAAACCATCAAGAATACGAAACAAAGAACCACCGCAAGCAAACCGGCCGACCTGAAGATGTCCCCGGAGACCACAATCCAGTACCGTCTGACCCGCCCCAGTCTGGTTTTATACCAGCTTTGGTAAGATTTTCTCACCTTTCACGGCCTCAAAATAAGTCAGCTGGTGTTTCGGTTTCAGTCCGCAACCGGCGATGAAAAGATTTCGCCGTAGCGCACCATATGGACTTTTTACAACGTCGTCAACAGTCATCTCCGATGATCTTGACCTCTTCTTCCAAACAGATTCCGGCCCTGGTCCGCACCGTCTCTTTCACCTGGCCGATAAGGTCAATAATATCCCGCGCCTTGGCCTGACCAAGATTAACGATAAAGTTGCCATGCAAGGGCGAGATCTGGGCGTCTCCCACTCTCAAGCCCTTCAGTCCCAACCGGTCCACGATTTGACCGGCCCGCTGCCCCGAAGGATTCTTGAAGATGGAGCCCGCATTCCTGAAATTGAGCGGATGCCGTGCCTTTCTCGCCGCCATAATTTCGCTTATCCTGGCCTTGATCCCTCGGCTTTCCCCTCTTTCCAGGAAGAAACTGCCCGCCAGGATCAGCGTCCCGGCCGGCAGGATCAGATTACGGTAGTCAAAATGGAGTCCCGCCCTCCCGGTCCTTTGGGTTACCCCCATACTGTCCATGATTTCCAGACCTTCCGTGCAATCCTTTATCTCCCGGCCATACGCCCCGGCATTCATCCTGAGGGCGCCCCCCACGGTGCCCGGGATGCCGGCCAGGAATTCCATCCCTCTCAGGGAGTCCTTTAAGCTAAGCTCAACCAGTCTTCCCAGACTTACCCCTGCCTCCGCCCGAATCAGGGCCTTCTCTCCCATATCCTGGACTACCTGCAGGACCGTCAGCTCTGCCAGGGATATGATGATCCCCCTGAATCCCCCGTCCCTACAGATCACGTTCGTCCCGTTTCCCAGGACGAAGGAGGGAAGCCCCCGGTCCCTCAGAAACTTCAGCAGTTGTCCCAGCTCTTCCCTGCTCCGGGGAAATACCAGCGCGTCTGCCGGTCCTCCCACCCCCATCGAGGTATGGTTTCCGAGGGACTCGCCGAATAACACCCTGCCGCTGATCAGGGATCTCAGCGCTTCCTGCCAGGCCATTTTCATAAAGCAACCTCGACTTTATCAACGATCATTGATCATTGATCATTGTTCATTTGGTCCCGGCCTTACGGAGAAATTCCTCCCCTACCTTCCAGACGCTCCCGGCGCCAAGGGTTATGATCACATCCCCTGGCCTGACCCGCTCAATCAGGGCATCCACGATCCGTTCAAAACTGGCGAGGTAACTGGCGTCCGGATGTCCCTGCCGGCAGATCGCCTCCAGGAGACTCGCGCTGTGAACTCCAGGCAAGGCATCTTCGCCGGCGGCATATATGTCGGTTACGATGAGGCTGTCGGCATTAGAAAACGACCCGGCAAACTCATGGAACAAGGCGGTCGTCCTGCTGTAGCGATGAGGCTGAAAAACGACAAACTTCCTCCCTCCCCAGATAACGTCCGCCGCGGCCAGGGTTGCCCTGATTTCCGTGGGATGATGTCCATAATCATCCACCACGACCACGTCATTGACGCAACCCTTCACCTCGAGCCTTCTCTCCACACCGGTGAAATCGGCCAGCCCGGCGGCGATCATCGTGAAATCAAGGTCAAGCTCCAAAGAAACGGCAATCGCGGCCAGGGCGTTATACACATTGAACATTCCGGGCGCGTTGAGTTTGATTCTCCCCAGAAAATCACCCCGGCGATAGAGGGAAAAACTGGAACAGGCACCCTGGAAAGAGATATCCCCCGCCATCAGGTCGGCCTGGCCATTAATGCCATAGGTAATAAATCTCCTTTTGATCCGGGGAAGGATGGAGCGAATGTTCTCATCATCGCCACACAAGACGGTGGCGCCGTAAAAAGGCGCCTTGTTGGCGAAATTTACGAAGGCTTCCTTTATCTCATCAAGGTCCCGATAATAATCCACATGTTCCAGGTCGATATTCGTGATTACCGCAAGCGACGGCGCCAGCCTCAGAAAGGACCCGTCGCTCTCGTCCGCCTCTGCCACGATGATCTCGCCGGACCCTAATCTCGCATTACTGCCAATGCTCGCCAGCTTGCCTCCGATGACCATGGTCGGGTCCAGGCCGCCGTGCGCCAGCAGGGTCGCGATCATGGAGGTCGTGGTGGTTTTCCCGTGACTTCCGGAAATTGCGATGGAGAATTTCATTTTCAGGAGTTCCGCCAGCATCTCCGCCCGGGGCACGACCGGGATATTCCGAAGATGAGCTTCCACCACTTCAGGGTTATTTTCCCTGACCGCCGTTGAAGTCACCACCACGTCGGCGCCTCCCACCTGGGAGGCCTGATGGCCATAAAATACCCGGACCCCCAGGGAGGCCAGGCGCTCGGTTGTGCCTGAGGAATTCGCATCGGAACCGGTGATCTGATAGCCCAGATTATGCAACACCTCGGCAATCCCGCTCATCCCGATGCCGCCTATCCCGACAAAATGGATAACCTTGACCTTGCGGCGCATATTGTCCATCATGGTGCGATGGAAAATCATATAACGATCTCCTTTGGGACGGCGCCGTTATTCATCATTTTTAGTTCTGTCATATCTCTCCCTTGACTGCTCAGGTATTCAGAATTCAGGGGTCAGGGATCAGGGGTCAGAATAGAAACAGCGTATTTTTCCCTTAACCTACTGACTTTTTCCAGTTACGAAAAGCCTGGTCGGGTGTCTTTCTCATTCTGACTCCTGCCCCCTGCCCCCTGCCCCCTAATCTCCTTCAGCCTCATAAGATCGTCCACAATCCGGGCAGCCGCGCCGGGATTTCCCAGGGATGCAGAGTTTTTTGCCATCCGGGACAGATCCGCCGGATTACGATAAAGTCTGCCGACGGTCCCGGCCAGGGTCCGACCGTTCAATTGACTTTCCGGCAGCAATTCCGCCGCCCCGCAGCCGGTCAGGACCAGGGCGTTTTTTGTCTGATGGTCATGGGTGGCCCGGGGAAACGGGATAAGTATTGAGGCCTTCCCAAGTGCCGTTATCTCGGCGATCGAGGTAGCGCCTGACCGACAGACGATAATATCTGCTCCCCTCATGACCGGGGCCATATCCGTGATAAAGGGAAGCACCAGCGCGTCCAGACCATGCCTTGCATAAGCGTTTTTAACCTCCGCATGATCCCCCTTCCCTGTCTGATGTATGATGCGAAGACCCAGGCCCTCGTTCTTCAGGTATGGCAGGGCGTCAATCATGGCCTGATTGATCGCCCGCGAACCCTGACTGCCGCCAAAAATCAGGAGTGTAAACCCCGTCTCTGGGAGCG
>JAXMLI010000232.1:0-4594 GCA_034368785.1 Smithellaceae bacterium
TTTGACCCCATCCCCACCCCGACACTCCCCTTGAAGGGGAGGGAGATTGGGGTTTTAGGCCTCCCCTTCAAGGGGGGGGAGCTTGGGGCTTTAGGCTTCCCTTGAAAGGAAGAGAGATTGGGGCTGTAGGCCTCCCCTTGAAAGGAAGGGAGAAAGCCCCGCAAAGACGGTGTGCCTCAAAAAGAACCCGAAAAAGACAATCGCAATTTTCTGACCGGAAATTACAGCCGTTCCACTACCTGGCCCAACCGGTTGCTCGCCACCATTTCCAGGAATTCCTCTCCCAGGGGCGCCGTAATTTCCACGGCCCGCAACCAGTTGGTTCGCCTCTGTCGGGGATTATCCAGATAGGTAACATAATCATTGCGGTCCGGCACCTTGCCGTCAGGCAGCCGGGCGATCAGTTCTTCTCGCGGACAGATCATCAGCACCTTATCCAGAACATCGCCGCCGGTCACGCGGTTCTTAAGTTTCTGGTCCAACCAACCGGGAATAATCCGCTCCTGATGATGGAAGAACAGGGTAAGTTCATCCTTCACCGAATAATCATGGGTAAGATGATAGTCCAGGAGTCCTCCGTCCACATACCGTCCCCGGGGCGCGCCATAGATATCATCGACGCTGTCCACCACGAGCGGTATCGCCCCGGAAGCCAGCAGGGCATGCTTGAAATTGATCTCCGTCAGGGGCACATAGACGCCGCGAAAATCACCGGCCAGACAGAATGCGGGGGGTTTGGGGCCATTATAGAACACCACCCTTTCGGCGAAGAGATACAGCCATTTCCTGGCAACGGCATTCGCCAGAAAGGCCAGTCCCATCCCTGTCTTCCGGATCAGATGACTCCTCGTGGCCAGGAGATTCCTGACTCGCGCGGTGATGATGGCCAGTCGATAGCGTTTATTGGCCAGGGCAAAAGACAGTGCGTCATCTTCCAGATAGGTATCCATTACCCCCGCCATGGAGGCAAGGATAGTTTCCGGGGTATCCTCTCCATCGTAGTTCAGGTTGATGTAAGCATCGAGCAACGAGCGATAGCTCTTTTCGGCCTCCGGCTGCACCCAGGCGGCAAATCGCCAGGCCCCGGCGGACGACCCGGCCAGCGTAACGGTTTTCTCGTCCCCAAGAACGTTTTCCCCAAGCAGGGTCAGATCGAAACCCGCGGTGATGAGCCACCGGGGACCCGCGGCCGGACCGAAATACGAAGTGATGAGGTCAAAGTGAAAACCACCGTCTTTGATCATTTCATAGGCCTTCTTTCCGGCCTTGATACGGATGTTATCCATTTATCCCCATATCTCCCTGGTCATGGGCCTTTGCTGTTTTGCCTTGACACTGGGAGACGCCTTTTATAGAGTTACTCGACCTCTGTCGCCGTCCCTCTTGACGATCTTACGAGCGCCAGAGGGTAATAACAACCATTGTTCACTTTGTCAATCTCAGATGGGCGCCAGATTAAGAACGATCCTCCGGCCGGGAGATGTTTAATGGATACCAGGTCACAGATGATAAAAATAGCCCGACAGGCGAAGGACGCCGCCAGGGGAATCGCCCGGGCAACCCGGGGGGATAAGGACCGGGTGCTTCTCACCATGGGAGAGGAGCTGATCAGCCAGGCCACTTATCTGATCGAGGTTAACGCCCTCGATGTGGCACGGGCGAAAGAACGGGGACTGGCCCCTTCGATGATCGACAGGCTCACCCTGGATCGCAAGGCCATAGATACGATGGCCGCGGGACTCAAGGATATTGTCGCCCTGCCCGACCCCGTGGGAAATGTCTCCTCCATGTGGCAAAGACCGAACGGACTTCTGGTGGGGAAGATGCGGATTCCGCTGGGGGTCATCGGCATCATTTACGAAGCCAGGCCTAATGTAACTATTGACGCCGCGGGACTGTGCCTGAAATCCGGCAATGCCGTAATCCTCAGAGGCGGGTCCGAGGCCATCCAGTCCAACCTCGCCCTCGGCGTGATTGTAAAGAAGGCGCTCGCGGCCTGCGGACTGCCCGAAAATGCGGTACAGGTTATCCCTGATACCGACCGGGCGGCCATTTATGAACTCTTACAGCTCGAGGAATATATCGACCTGATCATCCCCCGTGGTGGGGAGGAACTGATCAGGGCAGTGGTCAGCCAGTCGAAGATTCCCGTCATCAAGCACTACAAAGGGGTTTGTCATATCTTTGTGGACGCGGAGGCGGATCAGGAAATGGCGGTGAATATCTGCCTCAACGCGAAAACCCAGCGCCCCGGCGTCTGCAACGCGATGGAAACCCTCCTGGTTCATCAGAAGGCGGCCCCTTCCTTTCTCCCCTTGATGGCCGAAAGGATGACCCGAGCCGGAGTCATCTTGAAGGGCTGCCCGAAAACCAGGGAGATATTGCCCGCCCTCGAAGAGGCCTCCGAAGAGGACTGGCACCGGGAATATCTGGATTTGATCCTCTCGGTGAGGGTGGTGGACAACATCGAGGAGGCTATCGCCCACATAGAAAAGTATGGCTCCATGCACACCGAGGCGATCCTGACCAATAATTATCAGAACTCTCAGCGCTTTCTCAAGGAGGTCAACTCCTCCACGGTCCTCATCAATGCCTCGACGCGCTTCAACGACGGTTTCGAGCTGGGCCTCGGCGCCGAGATCGGGATAAGCACCACCAAACTGCATGCCTTTGGTCCCATGGGACTGGAGGAACTGACCACCAGCAAATTCATAATTTATGGAAATGGACAGGTGAGAACATGAAATGGGGATTAATGGGAGGCACTTTCGATCCGATTCACCTGGGTCATCTTCGTTGCGCCGAGGAGATCCTGGAACTTTTCGATCTGAACAGGATTATTCTGACGCCGGCAGCCAGGCCGCCTCACAAACTGGACGCGGAGATCACGTCCTTCTACCATCGTGAGCAGATGGTGAAACTGGCCATCGAAGGGAATCCCGTCTTCTCCTATTCCGATGTGGAGA
Organism: Smithellaceae bacterium; assembly: GCA_034368785.1. Classification (GTDB taxonomy): domain Bacteria; phylum Desulfobacterota; class Syntrophia; order Syntrophales; family CAMTWB01; genus CAMTWB01. The sequence continues at coordinate 2,967 of JAXMLI010000232.1, forward strand.
AGCAGCGGGGCGGGATCTCCTACGCCGTGGAAACCATCGAATATTTTCTCGAAAAGTACCTGAAGGATATCGAACTTTTCTTCATCCTCGGTCAGGACGCCTTTCATGCGATCCAGACCTGGAAGGACTGGCGCAATCTTCTCCTCCTGTGCAACTTCGTGGTCATGACGCGGCCCGGTTATGGAAAATCCGTGCTGTCTCCCATCCTCCCGGATGATTTCGCCCGACAGTTCCACTATGACGATAAAGTGGACGGCTACCTGGGACCCACCGGTCATTTCATCTATTTCCGCCAGGTGACCTTCCTGGACATCTCATCCAGCGATATCCGAAAAAGGGCGAGCGAGGGGCGCACCATCAAATACCTCGTGCGGGAGGATGTGAGACATTACATCCAGAAGCACGAGCTTTATAAAAAAGAGGGAGGGTTATATGAAACTGGCCGTGGCCGGTAAAGGTGGAGTGGGGAAGACGTCTATCACTTCCTGGCTTGGTGATTATCTTGCCCGGCGGGGCGAGGAGGTATGGCTGGTCGATGCCGATACGGCGCTCTCCCTGGGACAGGCCCTGGGACTCCCGGAGGGGGAAATACCGCCGGCGCTGATTGAAGAAAAAGATCTCATCAGGGAACGGGTCGGAGAGGGTTTTATCCACTTGAATCCCGATGTATCAGACCTTCCTGAGCGCCTATCCAAGAAGGTGGGGAATCTGAATCTGCTGGTGATGGGATCGATCTCCTCGGCGGGCGGCGGCTGCGCCTGCAGCGCCAATTCCCTCCTTAAGGCCCTTCTGGCCCATCTGATCATCGACCGCCGGCAATGGGTGATTATCGATCTGGAGGCGGGCGTGGAACATCTCGGACGGGGAACCATTCAGTTTGTCGATGGCGTCATCGTCGCGAGCGAACCGAGCATGAGAAGCCTCCAGACGGCCTCGCGGATAAGCGCCTTTGCCTCCGATATGGGACTTTCCCGCCAGGCGCTCCTGCTCAACCGCGCCGATGGAGTTACGGACCTGCCGGCCGGGGTCGGAGCTTTGCCGCCGCTGGTCGCCTCCATCCCGGCCCTGCCGTCACTCCGAGAAAGACAGCTCATGAATTCATCGGTCCTCAACCTCGCCGAGAGGGACCAAATCGACCAGGTGGCGGAAAAAATCATCGCCTTCTTTGAAAAGAAGCCGTAAGAGGCAAACATATCTCTTTTTCATAAGGGAACGTAAACTCAAGTTACGCCCCGAAGCGAAAGATTTTTTGCACTCAGAATTTACCGGAAATCAGGCAATGCCCTTTCTCCCGAGTAAGCTCCCCGCACACAGGGCGGCGGTACATGCGGAACACCTTCCCTGTCAAAGTAACGATTACCAGCTAATATGTTTTCACTGATAATAAGCATCTTTTCAGTTCAATTTCAGGAATATTGAGCCAATTGCAAAACTCACGATAAAGACGGCCACGACGGAGCGTGGCCCTCCAAAAGGCGAGTAAAACGGCACGTTTGGGTGACTGGAGGGACGCGCTCCGTCGCGTCCGCAGGAGTTTTGCAATTGCCTCATAGGGAATAGATAAATGCCCACAATACTTCAAGTCGGTCCTTATCGTTTTTCTTCTATGCTGGCGATCGTAATGAGCC
>JAXMLI010000233.1:0-6683 GCA_034368785.1 Smithellaceae bacterium
TGTGAAGCAGCACGGGAAGAAGAAACAACCCCCTCCGCCCCCTTTCTTATACGCTTTTTACCGTGTCCCGCGTGACTTATGGGTAAAGGTCAGTTTGCTAAAAGAGGGGTTTACAACTGACGCTACCCAAAAATTTGTCGCACACCGGGGCCGCAATAGTAACTTGACAGGTTCAAGGGGTTGACATTATAAGTCTGGCGAGATCAATTGGCAAAAGTTCACTTGCGAGGAGCTGTTTTGTACCAGATAACCATAAATAAGGCCTTTTCCGCCGCCCATACCCTTAAGGAAATCGGCGGCAAGTGCGAGAACCTCCACGGCCACAACTTCACCGTCGAGGTAACGGTGTCCGCGGAAACCCTGAACGCGGAGGGGTTGGTGGTTGATTTCCGACTGCTGAAAGGGTGGACGGATGAGGTACTCGACCTGCTCGACCACTGTCATCTCAATGATCTCCCCTTTTTCCAGGATAAAAACCCCTCGGCAGAGAATCTGGCCAGATTTATCTACGATCAGTTGTCGCGGAAGGTCATTTCCGCCGGCGCCTCTCTGGAGATGGTCACCGTCTGGGAATCGGAAAATGCCCGGGCCTCTTATAGATGAATCAATGATAGACATTCAGAACCAGAAAGACGACCGCAACATCCCCATCTGGAAGGTAGGGGTCAAGGGGATCAAGTACCCGATCACCGTGCTGGACAGGGCGCAGGGCTCTCAATCGGTAAATGCCGCGATCAACATGTATGTCAATTTGCCCCATCACTTCAAGGGCACACATATGAGCCGTTTCGTGGAGATCCTTAACGACTATCGCGGCCAGGTAAATATCAAAACCTTCCCCCTCATTCTCGAGAAGCTTAAGGAAAAATTAGCTGCCGAATCCGCCCATATCGACCTTTCCTTCCCCTACTTCATAGAAAAAAAGGCCCCTGTCTCAGGGGCCAGAAGCCTCATGGAATATCAATGTCAGTTTCATGGCTGGAATCATAACGGAGAGACCGAACTGACAGTCGGGGTGACAGTGCCGGTAACCACGGTCTGCCCCTGCTCGAAGGAGATAAGCGCTCATGGCGCCCACAACCAGCGCAGCATCGTCACGGTGAGGTTCAAATTCAAAAGGTTTTTCTGGATGGAAGACATTATCTCCCTGATCGAGGAATCGGCAAGCGGCGAGGTATATTCCCTGCTCAAACGGGTCGATGAAAAGTATGTGACCGAAAGTAGCTATAACAACCCCATGTTCGTCGAGGATGTGGTCCGCAATGTCGCCACCCGCCTGAACGGGGATGATAACTTTACCTGGTACAGTGTGGATGCCGAAAATTTTGAAAGCATCCATAACCACAGCGCCTAAGCCTATGTGGAGAAGGAACAGGCTTAAGGCTTATGGCTGAAGATTTGAGGCCTTACGCCTAAACACCTAGCTTGAGGGACGATACTTTGGAAAAACATTGCCCCGGAAAAGACTTCTTCAATCTCTACCGCCAGGGGTTTATCCGGGTTGCGGTATGCATCCCGGAGGTAAAGGTTGCCGACACGGCATTTAACGCCGCGGGTACGATAACACTGGCAAGGGAAGCGGCCGGGAATAAGGCAATCCTCGCCCTCTTCCCGGAACTGGGCCTCTCGGCCTATTCAAATGAGGATCTTTTTCATCAGGAGGCTCTCCTTAATGGTGTAACCACTGCCCTGGACGAGATTATAACGGCATCCCGGGACCTGAATATCATCCTGGTGGTCGGGGCGCCGCTCGTGGTTGATCACGGTCTTTTCAACTGCGGGATCGTAATCTACCAGGGACGGATACAGGGCGTCACCGTAAAATCCCATCCGCCCAACTACCGTGAGTTTTATGAAGGACGTCATTTCCGGTCCGCCGCCGAACTGCCGCGCACGTCCATCGATCTCTGCGGTCAGGAAGATATCCCCATTGGCGCGAACCTGATTTTCACGGTCAAAAATATCCCGCATTTCTCCTTTTTTATCGAATCATGCGAGGACCTCTGGGTGCCCGTGCCGCCTTCCTCCCTCGGCGCCCTGGCGGGCGCCACCGTTATCTGCAACCTCTCGGCCTCGAATGTAACGGTAGGAAAATCTCAATACCGCCATAAACTCGCTGCAATCCAGTCCGCCCGCTGCCTTGGCGCCTATCTCTACGCCGCGGCCGGAGCGGGTGAATCCACCACCGACCTGGCCTGGGACGGTCAGGCCATGATCTATGAAAACGGCGACCTGCTGGCCGAATCCGCCCGTTTCCGCCTCGAGCCCCAGGTTATCTATTCCGAGATCGATCTCGATCTTCTGGCCCAGGAAAGAATCCGCCTGAACACCTTCAGCGGCAACGCCCTGGTCCATCGAGAAAGGCTGCGCGAATTTCGCCGGATCAGTTTTTCCGTGGCGCCTATCGAAGGCCGCCTGCTGCCGGACCGATCCTTCGCGCGCTTCCCCTACATCCCCCTGGATCAGGCGGAGAAGGGGGAACGCTGCTACGAATCCTACAACATCCAGGTGCAGGGTCTGACCAAAAGGCTCAGGTTCTCCGGGATTTCAAACCTGGTCATCGGCGTTTCCGGCGGACTCGATTCCACCCAGGCCCTGATCGTCGCGGCCCGCACCATGGATCTGCTTGGTTTCCCCCGTCAAAACATCAAAGCATACACCATGCCCGGCTTTGCCACCTCCGAAAAGACCTATCGAAACGCCTGCCTGCTCATGGAGGCAATCGGGGCGGAGGTAAACGAGATAGACATCAAGCCCAGCTGTATCCAGATGTTGAAGGATATCGGCCATCCCCTGGCCAAGGGAGGCGAGATTTACGATATCACCTACGAAAATATTCAGGCGGGAGAGCGGGCATCCCATATGTTCAGGCTCGCGAATCTGCGCCAGGCCCTGGTCGTGGGCACGGGGGACCTGAGCGAACTCGCCCAGGGCTGGTGCACCTACGGGGTCGGCGACCAGATGTCCCATTACAATGTAAACGCCGGCCTCCCGAAAACCTTCATTCAATATCTTATCCGCTGGGTGGCCGATACGAATCAATTCTCCCCGGCGGTATCCGCGGTCCTTTATGACATCCTGGATACGGAGATCTCGCCGGAGTTGATCCCCGGTCTCGATCCGGGTTCGCCTTCTCAAAAGACGGAAGAGACCATCGGACCCTATGAACTGCAGGACTTCCACCTCTTCTACACCCTCCGCCACGGCTATAGACCAACCAAGATCGCCTTTCTTTCCTACTTGGCCTGGCGGGACAAGGCCAAAGGCCCCTGGCCCGAAATACCCCCGCATAAGCGCCATGATTACATGATAGGGGAAATTAAACACTGGCTTCAGGTATTTCTGCTGAACTTCTTCCAGAACAGCCAGTATAAGCGCTCCTGCCTCCCCAACGGTCCCAAGGTAGGTTCCGGCGGATCCCTGTCACCCCGGGGCGACCACCGGGCGCCGAGTGACAGCGAGGCCTCCCTCTGGCTCGCCGATGCGGCCTTAATACCTGACGAGGACACGGGAAGATGAAGCAACAGTACAGCGATTTCGAGGCCTCGGAACTATTCTGCCCGCAATGCAAACGGGCGGTGCCGGTACGGAATAAACTCCTGCTCGTGCTCCCCCAGGGCGAGAAATATCACTACACCTGCCAAATCTGCGGCGCCTCCATCGGAGAAAAGACCGTAAGACGCACTGACAATTTCACGGCGCTGATCAGATGATCTCCCGGGGCGCAAGATTGCATCAATCACCCCTCCGGCTGGCGGTAACCGGCGCGCTGCTCTTGCTTCTGCTAGTGTTCCGGGTTCAGGCCGCCCAGGGGAATGCCGCCCTCGACAGTTACGCCGAAGGCCGGAAACTCATGCAGGCCGGACAATTCCATAAGGCCCTCGAATCTCTGAACAAGGCCAGAGGCCCCCTGCAGAGCCTCCCGGATTACCTCCTCTTCGACGAAGCAGCCTGCCTGGAGAAAACAGGCGATGTGGAAGGGGCGCTGGGAAAATACCGTGAGATTATCCGCTCCCATAAGTCATCCCCCCTCTATCGCCCGGCCTTCCGCCGGGTCCTTGAACTGGGAAGGAAATGGCATCCCGAAATTGCGCTGGTGGAATATAACCTCTACCTCAAGGAATTCCCCTCCGACAGCCGGGTCCTTTTTGACCTGGCCAAACTGCTGGAAGAGGCGGGAAGGCCTTCCCAAGCGCTGGCATTGCACCGGGAGGTTTTCATCTCCGGAACCGCGCCGTCACTGTTGAGCCTGAAGATTCTCAGAAGTTCTAATCGCACACCCACTGCCGCCGAGTTGAAACTGGCAGCAGGCAGGCTCATCGAGAAGGAACTATACGATGAGGCGATTTCCCTTTTCGAAACGCTCCCGCCGCCCGACGAGGAAGCCAAGGTCCTGCAGGCGAGGGCCAATTTCAACCGGCGTCGTTACCGCGAGGCAATCATTATCCTCGAGCGGTCGCCCCTCCGGGAGGGACGAATGTTGCTGGCCTCAAGCCTGGACCGGGCCAATGAACGAAGCCGTTTCTATGGACTGATGGAGGAACTGCTGAAAGAAGGAAACAGCGAAATCTTCAGCCTCCACCTCAGAATGGCCGAGACGAAAAGGAGAGAGGGGAGCCTGGAGGAAGCGAAAAAGATCCTCAGCGCCATGGTGGAGCGGTATCCGGAGAAAAGACCGGAGATCGCCTGGTCACAGGCCTGGCTGGAGATCAGGAGAAGGAATTTCGAGGAGGCGGAAAAGATCCTTCAGCAGCTGGTCGGCCAGAAGAACGGGCAGACCGACCGGAATTATTTCTGGCTCGGGAAGGTGCGTTCCTATCAGGGGAAGGACGGCGCCTGGGCGTTCTCACAGTTGACGGATGTCAATGGCTATCATTTCCTGAAGATTAACGAATCCTATCGTTTCAGAAATCACCCGGAAGAAACGGCGAAAAGCGAAACGCTGCCACCTCCGCCGGAATCTTTGCGGATGGTTTACCAGAGGATTTCAGATTTGTTATACCTGAAAATGACCAGGGAAGCGGCAGAGGAGGCCCAGCGCGCCTTCCCCCTGGTTCCGCCGGAGCAGCTGGACGCATTCGCCCAGCTGCTTCTGGCCGCGGAAGATTACCATAGCATCGTAAGACTCGGGATCAGGACCAACATCCTGAAATACCGCTATCCCGTTGCCTTCTTTCCTGTGGTTCAGAGCCACGCGCGCAGAAATGGCCTCGACCCCTTCCTGGTGGTCTCCCTCATGCGGGAAGAGAGTCATTTTCGGCCTGCCGCCGTATCGAAGGCGGGCGCCGTCGGCGTCATGCAGCTTATGCCCGCGACGGCCAGGAGATTCGGCAAGGTGGAAAAGTCGGACGAGCTTTTTGACGTGGAGAAAAACATCTCCCTGGGCAGCCAGTATCTGGCCCGCCTGCTCGGTGAATTCCCCTCATTTTATCAGGCCCTGGCCGCCTATAATGCCGGAGAGGCCAGAGTCCGCAAATGGCTGGAATCTTCCTATCTCGACGAAGATGAATTCACCCAGGACATCCCCTTCACGGAAACGAGAGAATACGTCTTGAAGGTGATGAGAACCTACCAGAACAAGAAACGCCTCTATGCCCAGAGGGCTGAAGGGCTTTGAGGGACTTGCCGGGAGGACGCTCGTGAAGATAGGAATAATCGGCGCCGGAAAAGTCGGTACGGCAATCGGTCATGTTCTCGAACAGAAGGGGATGACCATCACCGCAATCTCCGATATGTCTGAGGCAGGCATAAAGGTGGCAAAGACCTACCTTGGGGAAGATGTTCTTTTTACCAATGATAATATCGCGGTTGTTGAATCATCTGATATTATCGCCATAACCACCCAGGACAGGATAATCGCGGAGGTAGTGGATGAAATTGCCCAAAGGCCGGAAAGGCTTGACGGGAAGATATTCTTTCACACCTGCGGGGCCCTTCCTGCAACCATCCTGTCACCCCTTGACTCGAAGGGCGCTCACATAGGCGCCCTCCACCCCCTGCAGACCTTCCCGGATATCGCAAGCGCGATCAAGGTCCTCCCGGAAACCTATATTTTTATTGAAGGTAATGAACACTCAATCGAGATATTGAACAAAATTGGCGTCTCCCTGGGAATGGCCGTAATCCGAATAGAGGGAAAACACAAAGTGCTGTACCATCTGGCCGCCGTTTTTCTCTGTAACCTGCTTTGCGCCCTGCTATATGCCGGAGAAGAGATTATTGATAAGACCGGCGTGGGATTACCGCCGTTTTTCCCTATTATCAAGTCTACACTGAAAAACGTAGAAAAGAATGGCGCTCTTTTATCGCTGACCGGTCCGGTCATCAGAGGCGATGTGGATACGGTCATTTCTCACCTGGGGGCATTGAAAGACCTCGACCTGCACCGGGAGGTGTATAAGGCCCTCTCACTGGTGGCGCTGGAGATGACCCAGGCAAGGGGGGAATTGAACCAGGAGGTGCGGGAAAAGTTGCGGGACATCCTGACGGAAGACTGAGGGTGATGAATCACAGGAAGGAGACAGAGAGACATCACACCTCTTGATTTCACACATCCGATTGTGTAAAATGCGTCTAAAGGAGGTGTTTATGGCAACCAATCTTGCAATCGACGATAAACTCATACTGGAAGCGCAAAATGTTGGGCACAAGAAAACCAAGAAGGAGGCGGTAACCGAGGCGCT
>JAXMLI010000234.1:0-6828 GCA_034368785.1 Smithellaceae bacterium
CTTGACCATAATATGAAATTATATTCAGCGATCATAACAATCTACGATATGCAGTTGTTTTAAATGATTGTATTTCGGTGGCGATAGCAGAGAGGACACACCCGTTCCCATTCCGAACACGGAAGTTAAGCTCTCTTACGCCGAGGGTACTGCATGGGTGACTGTGTGGGAGAGTAGGAAGCTGCCGGGATAAATAAAAGAGCCCCTTCGTAAGGAGGGGCTTTTTCTATTGGATCTGCCGAAGACCCCTGAACCGCGCAATACGAATAACCGAGGAGCCTCACATGGGGATCGGTTGTTTTTATTTTACAAGCGTCACTCCATATGATACCTTTCCCGACCGGTATAAATCCTGAAAGACAGGAAGAAAAAAGATTTAGGGAAATTGGTCCATCAGAAGCAACTCCAGCAAAAAAGAGGCAAGATAACATGTCCGGTCATTCAAAATGGAGTACCATTAAAAGAAAAAAGGGCGCCATCGATGCCAAGAGGGGAAAAATATTTACCAAACTGGCTAAGGAGATCACGCTTGCGGCCAGGCTGGGAGGCGGCGATATGGAAACCAATGCCCGTTTGAGACAGGCAGTTCTCGCCGCCAAGGAAGAAAACCTGCCCAAGGACAATATCGAACGCGCCGTCAAAAAGGGGATAGGCAGCACAGATGATGGTGTTGTCTATGATGAGATTACGTATGAAGGATATGGGCCTGGCGGTGTGGCGGTCCTCGTGGAAGTCATGACGGACAATAAGAACAGGACGGTGGCGGAAATAAGGCACATACTGTCGAAGTATGGGGGGAATCTTGGCGAAAATGGATGTGTATCATGGATATTCCAGAAAAAAGGCAGCATTATCTTTGAGAAAAGAGATGTCGAGGAAGATACGCTGATGGAGATTGCCCTTGAAGCCGGCGCTGAGGATGTTCATGAAGAGCAAACGGCATGGGAGGTAATATCAGATCCGGCCAATTATGAGACGGTAAGAAAAACCATCGCGGACAAAAAACTTAAATATGTCAAGGCGGCCATCACCATGATTCCTCAGAATACAGTAAAACTGGAAGGGACCAAGGCCGAACAGATGCTGAAGTTGATGGAAAGGCTGGAAGATAACGATGATGTTCAGAATGTCTGGGCAAATTTTGATATCCCCGATGAGATGATGGAGACCATGAATATCTGATGACGCGTATCCTTGGCATAGACCCCGGGAACCATGTGACAGGGTTGGGTGTGGTGGAAAAAAATAAAGACCGCTTGACCTGCATTTACTATGGAGAGATCAGATCACCTAAAGACCTCAGCTTGCCCGCCCGGCTGGTTAATATCTATCAGAAGCTTCAAGAGGTAATAGACGAGACCATGCCTGAAGCGGTTGCCATTGAGGGCATATTCTACGGGAAGAATCCCGATAGCCTGATCAAGCAGGGGCAGGTGCGGGGGGTTGCGATCCTGGCCGGAGCGCAGGGAGGAAGATCCGTCTATGAGTATTCCCCGCTGGAGGTTAAAAAGGCGGTGGTGGGGTATGGCCGCGCGGAGAAGAGTCAGGTGCAGATCATGGTAAAGTCAATCCTGGCCTTAGAAGCGATCCCTCCGGAAGATGCTGCCGATGCCCTGGCGGTTGCCATTTGCCATGCGAATAATTCCCGCATGGCCTTCGTCTGATATGATCGCTCTTATAACCGGAACATTGCTTGAAAAAAAGACCAGCCAGCTCGTCGTTGAGGCAAACGGCATCGGTTACCTAGTTTTCATTCCCCTTTCAACGTACTACGAACTTCCTGAAGAAAATCATCTGGTCAAGTTGAACATCTATACCAGCCTTAAACAGGATTCGATCAGCCTCTTTGGTTTTTCCACCCTGCGGGAACGGGATATCTTCCAATTGATGCTTTCCGTCTCTGGCATTGGCCCCAAGTTGGCCACGAACATCCTCTCCGGTATATCCGTGGATGAACTTGTCGGGGCCATAAGGGCGCGCGATTTGAAACGGCTGATCAATGTGCCGGGTGTCGGGAAAAAGATGGCCGAAAGGATGCTCTTGGAGTTGCAGGAGAAGGTTCTTAAACTTGCCTGGGATAATACCGAACAAAGGCCTCAGGAGATGCCCTCCCTGGAGGATCAGCTCATGGATGATGCCATATCCGCTTTGGTAAACCTTGGATATAAGAATCAGGCCGCCAAAGAGGCGATCGAGAAGGTATTAAGCGGTGCTTCCGGTTCTTTGACCCTGGACAGCCTGCTCAAGCAGACCCTCAGGTTTTTGTCCGGCTAGAAAAAAGAGATAAACGAGATGAGGCATAATTCGGTTGCAAATCCCGCGATCACTGAAGACGAAATTGGCGTGGAACTTCGGCTTCGCCCCAGGTTCATCGCAGAGTACATCGGGCAGGAAACAATAAAATCCAACCTCGCGCTATTTATGGAGGCGGCCAGGGCACGTCGGGAGGCCCTTGATCATGTCCTGCTCTATGGACCTCCCGGGCTGGGGAAGACCACCCTCGCCTACATCATGGCCCATGAAATGGGCGTGGACATTAAGGTCACCTCAGGGCCGGTGATTGAAAGACCCGGCGACCTGGCGGGAATACTTACGAACCTGAAAGAATATGATATTTTATTTATTGATGAGATCCACAGGCTTTCCCATGTAGTGGAAGAGATACTCTATCCGGCCATGGAAGACTATCACATTGACATTCTGATCGGTCAGGGGCCTTCTGCCCGTTCTATGAAGCTCGAGATCCCGAAATTTACCCTTGTGGGCGCCACGACCAGGGCGGGCCTTCTGACCTCTCCGTTACGGGATCGGTTCGGGATGAGCTTCCGTTTCGAGTTTTATCATCCCGCTGAACTGGCAATAATAATGAAAAGATCCGCCCGAATATTAGGTGTTTCCATCGACGATATGGGGGCAGACGAGATCGCCAGCCGCTCCCGGGGAACCCCACGAATTGCCAACCGACTGCTGCGGCGGGTGAGAGACTTTGCCCAGGTAAGGGCGAATGGATTGATCGATCGCTCAGTGGCGATACAAGCCCTGGCAATGCTGGAAGTTGATCACAAGGGTTTCGATCTTATGGATCGAAGGCTGTTACTCACCCTGATTGACAAGTTCAACGGTGGACCGGTGGGAATCGAGAGCCTGGCTACGGCAATCGGGGAAGAAAAAAACACCATCGAAGATGTTTATGAACCATTTCTCATCCAGGAAGGGTATATCCAACGGACCGCCAGGGGTCGGACGGCAACCAGATTGGCCTACGAACATTTTGGGAAGGCCTGGCAGGCGGGCAACCAGGAAGAACTGTTTTAGGGCCTATGAAAACGCTTCTTCACATCTGTTGTGGTCCCTGCACCATCTATCCTTTTCGTATCCTCCAAGAGATGAATTGCGAAGTAACGGGTTATTATTTTAATCCCAATATCCATCCCTATCTGGAATACCGGCGGCGGGCGGAATCACTGGATGCATACAGCAAAGAAGCCGGTATCCCTGTTATCTGGGGCGACTACCCGCTGGAAAGGTATTTCCGCGCAACAGCCCACCGGGAGGAGGATCGTTGCAGACTCTGCTACACCCTCCGACTCGAGGAGGTGGCCCGTCGGGCGAAGACTCTGGGGTTTGGCGGATTTACCACCACCCTCCTTTACAGCAAGTACCAGAAGCATCAGATTATCCGGGAAGTAGGGGAATTAATCGGGCAGCAGGAAAATATTCCTTTCGTCTATCTTGATTTCCGGGAGGGCTGGCAGGAGGGGATAACTATGTCCAGGAAGATGGGGATGTACAGGCAGGGTTACTGCGGCTGCCTGTATAGCGAAAAAGACCGGTATCAGTCCGTCGGGGCAGCCAAAGTGCCCTGCTGATGTTCTTATGGTACGGTGTGGAACCCCGATCGTATCAATTGTGACACAACAGGGCGCAGAAACAAACCCTGATACCGCCAGGACTGCCCGGTCGAGGATGGAAATTTTAACCATATTAGTGTGTTGCAAAATCACATTGAATATGGCCAGACATCTTTTGTATGGTACGATTGCTGCAGGTAGTCGCACGAAGTACAGTTTATGAAGAATGGTAAATAATGAGTCCACAAGTTCAGACAACCTTAAAAAATGAGGTCAGTTGCACGAGCGTGGGTCTTCACTCCGGACGTAAGGTCCGGGTGACTATCGCGCCTGCTCCTCCCGACGCGGGGATTGTTTTTGTCCGTAAGGACGTAGCGGGACATAATCGGATAAAGGCATCGATGGAGAATCTGAGGGATACCCGGCTGGCCACCACGATTGGCATTAACGGGACATCCGTTTCCACGGTCGAACATCTTCTTTCCGCACTCAGAGGTTTGAATGTGGATAATGCTCTCGTGGAGGTGGACGGCCCCGAGGTGCCGATTATGGATGGCAGCTCGCTGCCGTATGTTTCTCTTCTGAAAGAGGCAGGCATTCTTCTCCAGGATAAGGCAAAAAAATATCTGGTGGTGAAAAAGCAGGTATCCGTTTCTGATGGGGTTGGTACAGCCGTTTTGTTGCCTTCACGAGGGTTTATCATTTCCTGCTCGATAGATTTTCCTCATGCCATGATCGGGGAGCAATCCTGCAAACTGGTCTTTTCCCCGGAGGTTTATGAGGAGCAGATCTGCGCAGCAAGAACCTTCGGCTTCTTAAAAGACGTTGAAGACCTTCAGGCAAAGGGCCTGGCCCTTGGCGGTTCTTTAAAAAACGCGATCGTCTTGAATGATGACAGGATAATTAATAAAGAGGGCCTGCGGTCCCCCGATGAATTTGTCAAGCATAAGGTATTAGACGCCATAGGCGACTTGTCACTGCTGGGGATGCCCATCCAGGGTCATTTTTTATCCGCAAAATCCGGGCACAAATTAAACACCCTCCTTCTCCAGGAGCTTATTTCCCACAGAGACAATTATTATCTGGTAGATGGAAACGGTGCATGCCCAACTGATGCCGAGGAAGAACTCGCGGTAGCGTCCTGAAGGCAACCTGTAAACATTTCGGTCTTTAGCAAGGGCCATTCTCCTTATTTTCCAACCATATAATGGGCTTGCCCATCCTGCCTGAGTGGTTTTTTCCATATACATCTCGACATTTCATGTGATAGATACAAAAGCGAAGTAGAAGATCCGTCGTCCATGGGGGTGAGGGCGGATCGTTTTCTTACGTTTTAAAAAGATGAACTCGTAAAAAGTCGCATAAGTCTCGAATTTGGGGCGGCTTCGTAAAAAGGCTCCCGGCCTTCGCCGGGGCAGGCTGCGGCAAGGTGCGCAAATCCCGAGGAATGAGGCGTCGGGGGAGGGGGCTTGTTCCGGAAGCCCGAAGGGATCGGAACGTGTCCCCGGAATACGCCGCAAGCCTGCCCCCGCGAAGGCGGGGGTGGGATGTAGCGCAACGCAGCATCCGGACTTTTTACGAGGTCGTCAAAAAAGGCAGGGAGGACCCAGGCTTGTCAGGATGGATGAGTTTATTTATTGGTTTCTTAGTAATGATTATGGTCTCCATGGCGCCTTTGCAATATGGCGGTGCGGCTGAATTTCCCGAGATTGTTGTCACCAATGATACCAAACATGTATTGGTTTACACCCGAGGGATGGTAGATTTTCCGCAGGAGATTGAAGAAGCAATCCTCGTCGGAGCCAAGGTTACCATTTCTTACACGATGATTCTTTATCAACAACGGGATTACTGGTTCGATAAGAAAATTACCGAGTCGGTGGTTGCCAATACCATCAAGTACGACACGGTGAAGAAGATATTCCAGGTAACACTGGCCGGGCACAAGGAGCCGGTTATATTCAGTGAAATAGCTGCCGCCAAAAACGCGATCAACGAACTTAACAATATTTCCGTCGCGCCCGTCAGTCAGTTAAGCAAGAATAACAAGTACCATCTCGAAATGAAGGCGAAGCTGGAAAAGGAAAGGCATCCTATGATCATGGATATCTTCGCCATCTTCCTGTCCTGGCGTAATTTTGAAACAGAATGGTTCCGGCATCAACTGGCGCGCTAGAGTTGGGCAGATACGCCCTCTTCAGGGGGATTTGTTGTAATGTCAGAAGCGGCGGGAATTTCTTCGCATCTGCCATTTCCATCATTGACGAACTGCTATGGAAAATTCATCCCATTTAGATAAGAAGGAGTTAAGAAAACGCCGACGGGAACGGGTAATAATTCTGGTTACCCTCCTGGTGATTGTACTTCTTTCCATCCTGGAAGGATACCTTTCCCGACAGGGGGACCAACTGCCGGTTTCCAGCAATATTCTTATCTTCGGTTTGATCAATATCAATATCATTCTGATCATCCTGCTCGTCTTTTTAACCATGAGAAACGTCATCAAACTGTTTTACGATCAGAAACAGGGCGTTCTCGGGTCCAAGTTTCGGACGAAAATAGTACTTGCCTTCGTTGGTTTCTCATTGATCCCCACGGCGATCCTCTTTGTCTTTGCCGTGGGTTTTCTCTCATACAGCATAGACAACTGGTTTAATATCAAGATAGGCGATACGCTGGCTACCAGTGTTGAGGTGGCGCAGGAATACTATGGGAAAACGGCCGGTCAGGCGAGAAACTTTGCCCAACAGCTAAGTACCGACATTACGAAGAATCGCCTCTATGATCAGGAAAGAACGGAATATCTGCGGGCCTTGATTGAGCAGCGGCAGAAGCTCTATAACCTGAGCCATATCGAGGTCCAGATAGCCAATCAGCGGCGAGGGATGTTTATCAAAGACCGTGACAACCCCCATATTGTACCAGTGGCGCCATCTGCTAAAATGTCTGAAGATCTCTTTGGCGGACGAGAAATAGA
>JAXMLI010000235.1:0-7011 GCA_034368785.1 Smithellaceae bacterium
CGGAGAGAGGGCATGAACCTTTCCACGTACGCGACAACAGCAGGGCAGGGGGAGGTGATACAACGCGAGATCGAACTTCCGTTATTCCGATAGAGCTTGGCCAATTCGAGAGCGACAAGCTCGGCCCCCAAAGATACATCCCAAACACCTTCAAACCCAAGCGCTCTCAAGCCTGATAAAACCTGTCCGGGTTTTACCTCGGTAAAGGCGGCCGGGAAAGAGGGGGCAAGACAGGCGATCACCCTTTCCCCGGCCTTGATCATCCTGGCCACCTCTTCCATGGAATCCTTGATCTTCTTGGCCTTCTGAGCGCATACCTTCAAACAATTCCCGCAAGCGATGCACCTGTCATCTATGACCATGGCCTGGCCATATTCAACTTTAATCGCTTTGGCCGGACATTCGCGCACACAGGTGTAGCATCGCTTGCACCGTTCGGGAATTGTAGAAACGATTTCCATTTCTCGTCAGCTTTCGTAACGGTCCCTGGGGTGATAGTGGGTATGCAGGAAGCTGTGCGATTTATGGCTTAGCGGCTTGTCAAAGAACTCCTCGTAAATCTTCAACACATCTGGATTTTCGTGGGATTTACGCATGACTTTCAATTCATCTTCCTTGTAAATGGCCTTGATTCGGGCCTTGCGAACCTCCATCGTGGTGAATCGCGGCTGGCCGCCGCCGCCGATACAACCACCGGGGCAGGTCATCACTTCTATGAAGTGGTAATTTTTTTCTCCTGATTTTACCATTTCTACTGCCTTTTTCGCGTTCGCCAGGCCATGGACGACCGCGATATTGAGCGTTGCCCCCTCCAGGAAAGACCAGGCCGGAAGCGCCCCCTCAATCTTCACCGCGGCCTCCTTCACGCCTTCCAGCCCCTGGATGGGCAACACATGCATGTTTTCATATGGTATTACCCGACCCGTAACCAGTTCATAGGCCGTACGCAGGGCCGCCTCCATCACCCCGCCCGTATTGGCGAAGATATCCGCCGCGCCGGTGCCAAGGCCTAAGGGTGCGTCCATTTCGTCGTCGGGCAGTGATTGGAAATCAATGCCCGCCTCCTTGACCATCTTGACGAGTTCCCGGGTCGTAAGGACAACATCCACATCCCTGGTCCAGCTGTCCTCCATCTCCGGGCGCTGTGCCTCATATTTTTTCGCCGTGCAGGGCATGATGGAGACGACAAAAATGTTCTTCGGATGTTTGGCAATCTTTTTGGCGTAATAGGTTTTTACCGCCGCGCCGCACATCTGCTGGGGGGATTTGCAGGTGGAGAGGTGGTCCAGCATTTCCGGATAGAAATACTCGGCAAATTTTATCCAGGCCGGGCAGCAACTGGTAAAGAGGGGGAGCTTTACGTCGGCGCCATCGACCAGTTTTTCCTTGAGGCGGGTCAGCAGCTCCGTCCCTTCTTCCAGAATCGTGAGGTCGGCCGTAAACTCCGTATCAAAGACATAATCAAAACCAAGACGTCGGAGGGCAACAACCATTTTACCCGTGGCAAGTGTTCCGGGAGGCATCCCGAATCCCTCGCCAATGGCCGCCCTGATCGCCGGCGCGGTCTGCGCAATTACCATCGTATCCGGGTCATCGAGGGCCGCCCAGGCCCGGGCGATATCATTTTTCTCGCTGATGGCCCCTACCGGACAGACCGCTGCGCACTGACCGCACTGCACACAGGCCACCCCGGCCAGGTTGGTGGATACGGGAGGTCCGATCACGGTCTCAAAACCGCGCTGCTGGGGAAAAAGGGCCGTCACACTTTGAATCTCCTGGCAAACGGTAACACAGCGCTGACAGAGGATGCACTTTCCCGTATCGCGCACCAGGGCCGGGGTACTCTGGTCCATGATCGACCGGCCTTTTTCACCCTCGTAGACCGGCATGGTTATCGCCATATCGCTGGCCAGCCGCCGGAGTTCGCAGTCGTGGTTCCGTTCGCAATACTGGCAGTCGCCATTGTGCTCGGAGATGATGAGTTCCACGACCGCCCGGCGGGCGTCCCTGGCCCGCTGGCTGTTGGTGTGAACCACCATGCCTTCGACGACCGGGGTTACACAGGAGGCGGCAAGTGTTTTGGCCCCCTCAACCTCCACCAGGCAGACGCGGCAGGCCCCGATCGCCTGAATATCCTTGAGGTAGCACAAGGTGGGAATATTGAGTTCAATAGAGCGCGCCGCCTCCAGAATAGTAGTGCCATCGGGAACATCAACATGATTCTTATTTATCGTAAGTTTTGGCATTGATCCTATCTCCTTATTGATTTAGCTTTTACGAAGCCGTCCTAAATGCAAGGCTTTTGACAAGAGCATCAGCTTTCGCTCCGGTAGTCACAGCGGAGACACCGCTTGGCTTCACATATTGCGGTCGCGACCGGCAGTTGTTTTTCCACTTCCTTGAAGTTCCGCAATCTTTCGGCAATCGACAAGTTGTCCACTCGGGCTCTCAGATCGGCGGTTGGCTCGGCATCGGGGTCGAAGAAAGTGTCCAGCGCCTTCTCTTTACGCCAGAAGGCGTTATCAGCGCCTGAGAGGAGGGTATCAATCCCTACCGCGGCCTTTTCCCCCGCGGCGATGGCTTCCACTACGGAGGAAGGCCCGATGGCCACATCGCCGCCCGCAAAGAGCCAGTCCACCGAGGTCTTGCCCGTAAGCGGGTCAGTTTTAACATAACCATTTCGGGTCATCTCAACCTTGAGACCGTCCGTCAACTCCTTTTGGTCAATGTATTGACCGATCGCCGAGATCACGAGATCCGCCTTGACCTCGAAATCCTTTCCTTTTTGCATTACAGGACGACGACGTCCTGAGCTGTCGTAATCACCCAGGGTCATCGCGGCGCACTTTAAAGACGCTACTTTCCCATTTTTCGAAAGGGCCTCGAGCGGCGCGACCAGGAATTGAAGCTTCACGCCTTCCAGTTCCGCTTCGTGAACCTCTTCCGCCCAGGCCGGCATTTCGGCTCTGGTCCGGCGGTAGAGCAGGGTCACGTCCTTCGCGCCCAGGCGCAGGGCAGTCCTGGCGGCGTCAATGGCCGCGTTTCCCCCGCCCAGCACTACTACGTTCTCGCCGACGACCGCTTTGCCCGTCAGGTTATATTCCCTGAGAAAGCTGATCGCATCGGTCACTCCGGCGACGTCTTCACCGGGTATGCCGAGCTTGCTGCCGTAAGCGGCGCCGGCGGCAAGGAAAATGGCCTCGTACCCCTCATCGCGCAGACCCTGCAGAGAGTAGTCCCTGCCGAGACGGGCGCCGTATTTTACCCGGACACCCATATCCGCCAGCATCGCCACCTCTTTTTCCACGGTTGAGCGCGGCAGCCGGTATTCAGGAATAGTCTGGATCAGCATTCCCCCGGCCTTTGGGGTTGCTTCCATAACGGCAGGCCTGTAACCCAGACGCGCGAGGAAGTAGGCGCAGGAGAGTCCGGCGGGGCCGGCGCCGATGATCGCAATTTTTTTGTCCGCATTGGCCTCGTTTTTCCTGACTTCGGGAATCACCGCCTCTTTTTCCTGGCCGGTCATAAATCTTTTTACCTGTTTAATGGAGAGAGGCTCATCGATGGTAGATCTCCGACACTTGCTTTCGCAGGGATGGAAACAAATTCGGCCGCAGATATCGGCGAATGGATTTCGTTCGCGATGTAACAAGAGGGCTTCAGAATAACGCTCTTCCCCTACGAGAGAAACGAACCCTGGTACGTCAACACCGGCAGGACAGGCATTCTGGCATGGAGCGCGTACGAGGTCAGCACAAACGCCGGCAGGGCATCGTTTCTCTCTAATGTGGGCATCATATTCGTCTCTGAAGAATCGGATGGTGGATAGGACAGGATTTGGCGCGGTCTGGCCGAGACCGCAAAGGGCAGTGTCTTTGATCTTGTTACCGAGATCGATGAGCTTCTCTACATCACCTTCCTTGCCTTTACCTTCACAGATATTGGTAATTATTTCAAGCAAACGCTTGGTGCCGATCCGGCAGGGAGGGCATTTGCCGCATGATTCTTCCTGGACGAAATCCATAAAGAACCTGGCTACGTCCACCGCGCACTTATCTTCATCCAAAACAATGAGGCCGCCGGAGCCCATGATGGCGCCGAGTTCCGCGACTCGCTCAAAATCGATGGGCGTATTCAGATGTTGCGCGGGGATACATCCGCCGGAGGGACCTCCAAGCTGTGCCGCTTTAAATTTCTTGCCGTTGGGGATTCCTCCGCCGATTTCATAAACAATCTTCCCGAGAGATGTTCCCATGGGAACTTCCACGAGACCGATGTTGTTTACGTCTCCCGTCAGGGCAAATACCTTGGTTCCCTTGCTTTTTTCCGTGCCGATCGAGTTATACCAGGAGGCGCCGTTGAGCACGATCTGGCCGATATTGGCAAAGGTCTCCACGTTGTTGAGAATCGAAGGCTTCTGCCAGAGACCGGAGAGGGCAGGGAAGGGCGGTCGGGGGCGGGGCGTCCCTCGCTTGCCTTCAATGGAGGTCATGAGCGCCGTTTCTTCCCCGCAGACAAAGGCGCCGGCGCCCTGGTATATCTCCACCTCAAAATCAAATCCCGTTCCCAGGATATCCGTTCCAATGAGACCGTATTCCCTGGCCTGGGAAATGGCCACATTCAGACGGTGAATCGCGAGCGGATATTCGGCGCGACAGTAGATATACCCCTGGTGGGACCCGATGGCCCTGGCGGCGATGACCATCCCTTCCAGTACGGCGTGGGGGTCGGCCTCCAGGACGCTCCGATCCATAAACGCGCCCGGGTCGCCCTCATCGGCGTTGCAGAGTACGTATTTGGTGTTTCCGGGTGATTGGGCGCAGAATTTCCACTTCAACCCCGTGGGAAAACCCGCGCCGCCTCTCCCCCGCAGACCAGAGTCGAGAACTTCCTTGATAATCTGCTCAGGGGTCATCCCGGTCAATGCCTTAGCCATTCCGGCATAACCATCGCGGGCGATGGCCTCGTCAATAACCTCCGGATCGATAAGGCCCCTGTTTCTTAGAACCCGCAATTCCTGCAGGGCAAAGAAGGGGATTTCACTTATGGACGGGATAGTTTCCTGGGAGAGAGGTTCCTTGTAGAGAAGCCGCTGGAGGATTCTTCCCTTGATCAGATGCTCCTCTACCAGCTCCGGCATATCCTCCGGCTTGAGAGACATATATACAACGCCCTCAGGATACGCAACCATTATCGGCCCCTGGGCGCAAAAACCATTACAGCCGGTTTCCACCACCTTGACTTCTTCCGAAAGGCCTCTTTTTTTTATCTCGTCAAGCAAGGCAGCCTTGACGCCAAGGGTGCCCGATGCGTGACAACCAGTTCCTCCACAGAGCAACAAATGAGATCTGAACACCTTCATGTGGATATTATCCTCCTCAGCAATTAATATCGTGATCAAGCAGTTCCTTGACGACTTCGTAAAAAGTCCGGATGCTCTAGTTGCGCTGAATCCCTCCCCGGCCTTTTTACAAAGCCGTCCTGAATTCAAGGCTTTTGCGACTTTTTACGAGGGCGTCTTCCTTTAAAAAAGATTCAGCCTCTGGCCAGGGCAAAGGGAGTCTGCGGTTCCCCCTCGATGATATGCCTTTTGAAAATCTGTCTCATCTTGCTCTGGTCTACCTTGCTGTAAATTATTGGTCCCTGTCCCGTCATCTCGACCGTAACCATCGGCTCCTGGCTGCACAGCCCGGCACACCCGGAGGTTGTCACCATCACATCTGAGATATTGGCTTCGGCGACAGCGTCCATCAGTGAGTTCATGACCTCTCTCGCCCCGGCGGCAATGCCACAGGTCCCCATATGCACGGTTACCTTGGCCCTTTGTTTACCCTCCCTCAGGGAAGTTTGGGAATGAACCCGTTCCTTGATCTTCTTCAAATCCGCTATTGTGATCTTGCTCATAACTTTCTCCCCCATGCTTACTATTTGGTGATTCCATATCTGAGGACTTCGTAAAAAGTCCGGATGCTGCGCTTTGGCTGCATCCCTCGTCACTGCGGCGCGCTGTAGGGGTAGGTTTGAAACCTGTCCCTACGATCCTCAGGGGGATTTGCGCGCCTTGCCGCAGCCTGCCCCGGCGAAGGCCGGGGGCCTTTTTACAAAGCCGTCCTAAATTCAAGGCTTGTGCGACTTTTTACGAGGCCGTCAAGCTAGCGCACCGATTTCCCTCAGCCCCTCTTTAATATCAGTACTTATTAAAGCCAGCACTTCCGTACGGTTAATCGCGATTTCTCCAAGCTCCTTTTTTATTTCTCTCGTGTCCAGCAGGTAGTCGTTACCATCATGCTGATGCCGGTAAATAAATGTCCTGCCCGTATTCCCTGCAATCAATGTGACCATGGTGCCGGCCATGTCTCCCAGGGGTTGTCTGTCAATGTGGCTGAGTTTGAAGATCGCGGTGACTCTGGTACCCTCATCGCGTGTGGATTCTATGTCAAACTTGCCTCCTGCTGCCTCCGCGGCCTGCGCTAGCAAAGGCAGGCCCAGTCCGACCCTGCGGACCGTTTTTGTGGTAAAAAAAGGGTCAATGACCTGCTTGAGAATTTCCTCATTCATGCCTGATCCGTCATCATGAATCTCCAAGGTTACTACGTCTTTTGAGGTGTTTTCCATAATGCTTATTCGTACTGTATCAGCGCCGGACCTGGTGGAATTTTCCACAATATCGAGGATATGCAAAGAGAGCTCGATCAATTGTCACTCCTCCACATATCTTCCTTGCCGGCCCGCGAGGGCCATTTTCAATTCGCCGATTGTTCCCTCTCGCAGAAAAATAGTCGTTACCCCCTGGCCTATATCCCCGATCGAGTGGGCATCCGAAGACTCGATGAAAAGATAAGGGCTTAATTCCGGATACCTCCTCCGGGCATTGCTGATCCCGGTACGATGGGACACCTCCAGGGCATCGAAAGGGAGTCCCGGGTCTATAAAACCTAACTGCCCGAGGACACTGAAGCTTTCCCGGTCGATATGCGCCGCGATTGCCAGACCGTTGTAAAGGTGGACATG
>JAXMLI010000236.1:0-4963 GCA_034368785.1 Smithellaceae bacterium
TCCCCTTCCTGGCGCGGCGCGCGGAAGGGAAAAATACGCCTATCAAGGCATTTCTCCTGAATCAGGCGATGATGCCCGGCATGGGAAACATCTACGCCTGCGAAATACTTCACCTGGCGGGGGTTGCCCCGTCCCGTCCCGTATGTTCTCTTGTTTCTTCTGAATGGGAAAGGATCATCGAGGCGACCCCGCGAATCCTGCAGCAGGCCATCAGCTGCCGCGGCACCACCGTCTCCGACTGGCGTGACCTCTTTGGAAATAAGGGCGAGTTTCAGGGACAGCTGCTGGTCTATTCACGGGACGGTCTCCTTTGTCACCGGTGCCGGGGAAAGGTGCAGCGGGTGAAGCTGGCGGGCCGGGGGACCTATTTTTGCCCGGGCTGTCAGTTGTAGCATGGCCCCTCCTGAAAGAAGACGCTGGTATTTGCGGCAGAGGCTGTCTATAATAGGCGGAAATATGCCAGGCAGAAAGCGAGGATCAGCAAATGAAACAAACTTCTTCGGACCCGGAAAAGCTACTGGGGTTGCCCCTTAAATCCCTGGACCTGGTGGACTATCAGGAAGGCGGCGTGGTAAGCAGAACTATCCTGAAGGGACCGGGCGGCACCATTACCGCCTTTGCCTTCGCCCAAGGGGAGGCCCTGAGCGAGCATTCGGCGCCGTTCGACGCCCTGGTCCAGGTGATGGAAGGAGAAGTGGAGGTGCGTATCGCGGGAAAGGCGAATCAGCTTGGCCCGGGGGAGATGATCATCATGCCCGCCAATGTGCCCCACGCCCTTTCCGCCCTCACGCGTTTCAAAATGTTGCTCATTATGGTGAAATGACCCCCCGGGGGCATTATGGAACGACCGGCGTATCTTGAACTCCACCGCCGGGGAGAGCTGATTGAACGCCTGCAGGAATCCCTGCGGATCATGAAAAGCTGCTCCCTCTGCCCCCGTCGGTGCCAGGTGGACCGGACAAGGGGCGAAACCGGTTTCTGCCGGACCGGCGCCAGGGCGCGGGTCGCCTCATTCCACGCCCATTTCGGCGAGGAGGCCCCCCTGGTGGGCAGCAGTGGGTCGGGAACCATCTTCCTGGGCTCCTGCAATCTCCTGTGCTCCTTCTGTCAGAATTATGAGATCAGCCACCTGGGCGAGGGGGTGGAGGTAGAGCCGCCGCAGCTTGCCGCCATGATGCTGGAACTTATGGCGGCGGGTTGCCATAACATCAACTTTGTCACCCCCACCCATGTGATCCCCCAGCTCCTTGCCGGACTGATTATCGCGGTGGAAAAGGGTCTTAACCTGCCGCTTGTCTTCAATACCGGCGGCTATGACAGTGTGGAAACACTTCGTCTCCTGGAAGGAATCTTCGATATCTATATGCCGGACTTCAAATTCTGGGATAATGCCATGGCCAGGAAATACTGCCAGGCGCCGGACTACCGGGAGAGGGCGAAAGCGGCCATCCTGGAGATGCATCGTCAGGCGGGGGACCTCGAGATAGACCGACAGGGCATTGCCCGGCGGGGACTCCTCGTCCGGCATCTGGTCATGCCCGCCAATGCGGCAGGAACAGCGGAGATCATGGATTTTATCGCGAAAGAGGTTTCCCGGGACACCTATGTGAACCTGATGGATCAGTATCGCCCCTGCGGAGAGGCCCGAAAAGACCCCCTGATAAACCGACGACCCAGCCGGGAGGAAATCTCCCACGCCCTCGATGCGGCCCGCAGGGCCGGGCTGACGCGTCTCGACGGGCATTGCTGATCGTATCGGTTGCGCGGCCAGGTCGGACGATCCGGTTTACTTCTGTCCGCGATGGTGGGCCAGCGCTTCGGCCAGGGAGGGGATGGCCCTTCGACCACCCAGGGCCAGGCTGACCCGGGCGGCCGCCCAGGCCCCCAGGTCGAGACTCTGCTCTATCGTCCATCCCTCGGTGAGACCGTAGATGAATCCCGCATGGAAGATATCGCCACAACCGGTGGTATCCACCGCGGGAACCTGGTAGGCCGGTCTTTCCAGGAATATTCCCCGGGCCAGGGCGATGTAACCCCGCTCACCTAGGGTAACTGCTGCCAGCCGGGGCCCGAGTTCCGCGATGATCCGGCAGGCCTCCCGGGGGTTGTCCTCGCCCACAAGCTGCCGGGCGAATCCTTCCGAAACAATGCAGTAGTCGCTGAGGCGGGCCAGTTCAATCATTCCCTGGCGAAGGGTGCCGCCATCGACGACCACGGCAAGCCCCTTCTCCCTGGCCTTCCGGCAGGCGAAGAGCGCCGCTTCAATCAGAAGACCGTCTGTGTGAATCACCTTTGCCCGTGCGAGGGCGGCAAGATCCACCTCTTCGGGCCGGAGGGGCGGACCGGTCGGGCGTTGCCAGAAAATTGTTCTCCGGGCCGTTTTAGGCTCCGCCAGGATGAAGGCCTGCTGGGAGGAATAGCCCTCCCTGAGTACGACCCCGCCGGTATCGATGCCCTCTTCCCGCAGAGACTGAAGAATAAGACGTCCGGGCTGATCATCGCCAATTTCCCCGGCAAAGTAGCAGCCCTTCCCCCAGCGGGACAGGGCGACCAGGGCGGTTGCCACCGGTCCCCCTCCCCCGACGACCAGACCCGACATTTCACACTTCACATCCGGCGCCGGATACGCGTCTATCTGCCCGATATAGTCCAGGGAGCATTGTCCCAGACCAAAGATCTCCCCCGTTTTTGTTGTCATATCCGATGCTCTCGTCAAAAGTCGTAAAAGCCTTGAATTGAGGACGGCTTCGTAAAAAGGCCGCAGGCAAGGCGCACAAATCCTGAGCTGTAGCATAGCCCCTTGTGGGCGTCACACGGCGGCGACTACCAGGCCGCCACAAGGGCGGTGACTACACGTACGCCGCAGTGACGAAGGATGCAGTGCAACGCAGCATCCGGACTTTTTACGAAGTTGTCATCAAATCTTCCCGGAACGTAAGATGGAGATGATAAGCCACAGCCCCATGAGCCCCGCAATGGTATAACCCGCCAGACCAAGGATCGGAACGCCGAAGATGTGGGGACCAAGATCGGCGGTAATGATCAGAGACGAACCGATAACAATAGAGGAGATGATCAGGGCAAAGGAGACCCGGTTCGAGGAACGATCCATCTCGAAGATCAGCTTTTCCAGGCCCCGGTGCTCAAAACCGATTTTTACCCGGCCCTGTTTTAACTGTTTGACAATGTCGCCCAGGTCCCGGGGAATATCTTTGAGCATCTGGACCATCTCTTCGCCGGTTTCGAAGAAATCCTTAAAAAGCCTTCCAGGGTTGAGCCTGTCCATCTTGAGCTGCCGGATAAATGGCGCGACCTTCCGGGACATGTCAAAATCCGGGTCCAGCGCGACACCGATGCTTTCCGTCTCCGCCAGGGCCTTGATCATGAGAAAGATATCCGGCGGAAGCCGGAGACGGTGACGGGCGAAGAAATCCACCAGGGAGGAGACGAGATCGCCGATTCGCAGTTCCTTCAGGGGGCGGTAGAGGTGGAGTTCCATCATATCCAGGATATCCCGCTCCAGGATGTTGCGATCCGGCTCACTGCTGGTCTCCAGCAATCCCAGCACCGCCTCGGCGATCTTTTTTTCATCCCTCAGGACATAGCCGAAGATCATGTTCGCAAACTTTTCCTGGGCGGCCCTGCTTACCCGGCCCATCATCCCGAAATCAAGGTAGCAAATGACATTTTCGGGGAGGATGTACACATTGCCCGGGTGGGGGTCGGCATGGAAGAACCGGTACTTGAATATCTGCGCGAGGATCAGATCGGCCCCGCGGGAGGCGATCAGTTTGCGGTCATAGCCTTCGGCATCGAGTCGGGCAATATCGGAGGATTTTATCCCCGCCAGATATTCCATGGTCAATACAGCGGCCGTGGAGGCATGCCGGAATATTCTGGGCACATAGACGGAGCGGTCGGCGGCAAATTGTTCCGCAAATCTCTCGGCATGGGCCGCCTCGATGGAGTAATTCATCTCCATCTCCAGGGTCCGGGCAAACTCCTCCACCATCAGGGTTGGCCGATAGATATCCCCCTCCTCCAGATATTTTTCCATCAGTTCGGCCAGATGAAACATGATCTCCAGATCCACCGCGATGGTTGACCGGATACCCGGTCGCTGGACCTTGACAATCACCTCTTCCCCCGATTTCAATCTGGCCCGATGAACCTGGCCGATGGAGGCCGCCGCCAGGGGTTCTTCGCGGAAATGGTGGAATATCTCTTCCAGCGGGGCGCTTAATTCCCTTTCGACGATTTCCTGCACCTGCGGAAAGGGGAAGGCCGGGACGTCATCCTGAAGTTTGGAAAGTTCCTTTACCAGCCCCAAAGAGATCAGATCGGGACGGGTGGAGAGGATCTGCCCCAGTTTCACAAAGGTGGGACCAAGTTCCTCCAGGGCCAGCCTGACCCGCTCATGTCTGTTCAGGCCCTCCTCGGAAGCAGATCGCTTCTTCAGATTCAGCCGGCCCCGGAGGCGGAAAACCTGATTCACGTGCAGCCTCTCCAGGAGATCGTCGAAACCGTACTTGATGAATACGGCCAGGATCTGCCGGTAGCGTTTGATATGGCTGTAGGTTCTGGAGAGAAAACTGATTCGGCGCAGACGCATGGGCTAGTCTTTCCCCTGGGATTTCTCCAGTTGTTCGATTCTGGCCTTGAGTTCCTCCACTTCCGCCCGGGAAGGCACCTGCAGACGCTGGAGGACCGAGGTCACGGCCTTTTCAATCTTTTCCTCCATATCCTTTCTTATCTGTTTTGATTTCTCCAGGAGATCGGAGAGGGCATCTTTCGCTTCCTTCTCGGAAAGCTCTCCCTTTTTCACCATCTCGTCGAAGAACTCCTGGGTCTTCTCCGCCGTCATCATCGCCAGACCCGCCCCGGCCATGATGGACTTCTTGATAAATTCCAGCATGTCTTTACCTCCCTTCTCACGTTCTCCTGTTTGTAGCTACTCAGTCGT
>JAXMLI010000237.1:0-3879 GCA_034368785.1 Smithellaceae bacterium
ATCGCGGAGATAAATGTCACTCCGTTGGTTGATGTGGTCCTGGTATTGTTGATCATTTTCATGGTTACCGCACCAATGCTCCAAATGGGGATAGATGTCGACCTGCCCCGGGTAAGGGCAAAGAGCATTGACGTGCATGAGGAAAAACTGATTCTGACGATAAATCAGGACCGGGAAATATTTATTGACCGCAAAAAAACCACCCTGCCGGAATTAAGCTCCTTCCTGGGGAAAATATTCACGAGCCGCATAGACCGCGAAGTATACATGAGGGCCGACAAAAACATACCTTACGGTTTTGTCGTGCAGGTAATGGCGGAAGCAAGAAAGGCCGGCGTGGACAAACTGGGGATGATAACGGACCCGCCCGAGGATTCCAGATAATGCCGTTTTCGGCCATGAGGAACAGCGATGAGATAAAAATGAGGGGGGTACTCCTCTTGTCCGCCTTCCTTCATCTGCTCTTCCTCTCTCTGGCCTTTGGAATATCGATCAAGGAAAGGCCCAGGTGGACCTTCGGCCCGATCCACTCGGTGGAACTGGTCAGCCTCGCCGCCGTTTCACCCGGCCAGCCCGGTAAACCGACCATGACCAGAGAGATCGCACCTAACGCCCTTTCACGGCACCCGGCGATTATCCTGCGGAAGCCTATCGACATCGTCCCCGCCGAACCATTAAAGCGGATTGAACTTGCCAGAAAAGAGGCCAGGCCCGTCCCGAAGATTTCCGATGAGGTGAGGACCAGGGCCGCGGCCCAGCCCCAACATTCCCAGGCATCCCCCGCTCCGGCGGCACAGACGGGCAAAAGCCCTCTCAGGGAGGAAAGCCCTGCCGGCGGCGGTGCAACGCCCTCGAGTGAAGCGGAAATCAGCAGCAGGATGCAGGCTTACTATACGCAGATATGGATCGGCATAAAGGGCCAATGGACCATCGCGCCTCCCTTCATGCCCAAGGGGAACGTTTCGGCAACAGTGGTAGTTAAAATCGCCACTAGCGGTGTGGTCACGGATATCTCATTCGAACAAAAATCAGGAAATAATTATTTTGACGAATCAACAATCAGGGCGATTAAAAAGGCCAGTCCCTTCCCTCCCCTGCCGGAATGGATCAACAGCGCCATCGAGATCGGGATCAGATTTCACTCCTCTGATTTGAGGTGAAGTGACTTTTGACGAACTCGTAAAAAGCCTTGAATCGGGGGCGGCGTCGTAAAGAGGCCGCAGGCAAGGCGCGCAAATCCTGAGGAATGAGGCGTCGGGGACATGTTCCGGAAGCCCAAAGGGATCGGAACGTGTCCCCGGAAAACGCCGCAGTGACGAAGGATGCAGCGCAACGAAGCATCCGGACTTTTTACGAAGTCGTCACTTTTTATGAGGGCATGATGACCAGAACTAACCGGAAAGCAAAAATATCAGCGACGTCAATGATAATCATTGCTCTCGCTTTCCTGCTCGGACCCGCGGGCAAGGCGGCCGCGAAGGTTTATATCGACATCGACGCGCCGACGTTCCAGAAAATACCCGTGGCAATTTCTGATTTTCGACGACTCAGCGAGGAGAAACTACCCACAGATGAACAGTTGCAATGGTTTCCCAGTGAACTCTCCAGGCTCCTCAGCATTACTGGAATCTTCAATATCCTGTACAAAAAATCGGCACAGGAAGATCCGGATCGTACAACGCAGGATTTTATCCGATTCGGCGAGTGGCGGATTACCGGCGCCGAGTATCTGATAAATGGCCGTATCCGCCAGGTCGGGCCGGAACTGATTGCCGAATTCCGTCTTTATGACCTGATCAAGGGTGAATTGGTGATGGGAAAGAGATACGCCGGTCGCGCCGAGGACAGGAAAATAATGGTCCAGCGATTCGCCGGCGATATCCTCGCAAGCTTCACCGGCGATGGAAGCGTTTATGATTCCAAGATCACCTTTGTGGTAAGACGCGGCAAAAATTCGGAGATAGCAGCCGTTAATTTTGACGGAACAAACTTTACCACCATTGCCAAAGTACCGGCCCTGGCCCTTGCCCCCAAATGGTCGCCTGATGGAAAAACCATCGCCTTTACTTCTTACCAGGATCGCAATCCTGATCTGTATTTCTCTTCCCCGCTCGGCGGTGCGGGAACCAGAAAGATAGCCGGCTTCCGGGGGATAAACCTGCCGGGCAGCTGGTCGCCGGATGGAAAAAGGCTTCTTTTAACCTTGAGCATTGACGGCAACGAAGAGATATATGCCATGACCCTGGATACGGGGCACTTGAACCGATTAACGAATCATTTCGCCATTGACGTGTCCCCATCCTATTCACCTGACGGCCAGCAGATCGCGTTTGTTTCTAACCGGGGGGGATCGCCTCAGGTATACACCATGAATGCCGATGGCAGTAACGTCAGACGTCTGACCTTCGAAGGAAACTACAATACCTCTCCCTCCTGGTCGCCCAAGGGCAACAGGATTGCCTATGAGGGAAACGTAGGGGGGCGTTTCCAGATATTCTCTATTGATGAAGACGGAATGAATCCGATCCAGCTTACATCAGACGGCAACAACGAGAGCCCCTCCTGGTCTCCCGATGGCAGATATATCTCCTTCAGTTCCAAAAAAGATGGCAAGAGCCGAATTGCTCTAATGAATGCCAATGGAACAAATGTGAGAATCCTCTACGATGGTCAGGACAATTACATTACCCCCTTCTGGTCGCCCCGCCTCAGGTAGGGGCGGCCCTGCCTGGCCGCCCTGAAGAGGCCCTGGCTCGCAAATCCTCCTGTAGTGTCAGACCCCTTGACCCGAATCTGCGCGCAGGGGAGCGCCTCTATGGGAAAATAAAAAAAGGAATCAGATGCATCTAATGAACAGGATATTAAAAAAAGCACTAAATCATGGCAAACCGCCCACGGCGAAGGAGGCCCTCAGCCTCTACGACACCCCTCCGGAGGGTTTTCTCGATCTGCTTTCCGCTGCCCATCAGCTCCGGCTAAGGCATAAGGGCCGGAAGGTGAATCTCTGCTCCATTGTCAATGCCAAATCGGGCAGATGCGCGGAGGATTGTAAGTTCTGCGCCCAATCCGCCCATTACCCCACTGATATCGCAACCTATCCCCTTCTTTCCGAAGACGAGATCGTCAGCGCGGCCCAGGCTGCCCATCAGGCCGGCGCCAGAGAATTCAGCATCGTCACCAGTGGCAAGGGCCTGAAGAAAAGGGAGGAAATCGAAACGCTCAAGCGTTCTATTGGACGGATAACAGGGGAAGGCCTCCTGCCCTGCGCCTCCCTGGGCATCCTCAAAACGGACATCCTCCATGAACTCAAGCGCGCGGGTCTTGGCAAGTACCACCACAACCTCGAAACCTCCCGCAGTTTTTTCCCCCGGATCTGCAGCACCCACGATTATGAAGAGGATGTGGAAACGATCAGGACGGCAAAAGAGATGGGGTTCTACGTCTGTTCCGGCGGCATC
Source organism: Smithellaceae bacterium (assembly GCA_034368785.1). GTDB lineage: Bacteria > Desulfobacterota > Syntrophia > Syntrophales > CAMTWB01 > CAMTWB01. The sequence goes on from JAXMLI010000237.1 coordinate 3,459, forward strand.
TTCGGGATCGGCGAGACCCGGGCGGACCGGATAGAACTCGCCCTGACCCTCGCGGAACTCCAGGTAGATTCCGTGCCGCTGAACTTCCTCAATCCAATCAGGAACACCCCCCTGGAAGGACTGGAGTGCCTTGATCCCGTGGAAATATTGAAGACCGTGGCGATATACCGGCTGATTCTCCCGGAGAAGGACATCGTCGTCTGCGGCGGACGAATGGTCAACCTCAGAGAAACCCACCCGTTGCTCCTCCTGGCCGGCGCCAATGGACTCCTGACGGGCAACTACCTGACCACCCAGGGGCGGAACCCCGAGGATGATCGCCGGCTGATTCAGGACCTGGGACTTGACCTGCCCTGACATGCCGACTTCGTAAAAAGTCCGGATGCTGCGTTGCGCTGCATCCCTTGTCACTGCGGCGTAC
>JAXMLI010000238.1:0-2843 GCA_034368785.1 Smithellaceae bacterium
AACTCACGGTAAAGACGGCCACGACGGAGCGTGGCCCTCCAAAAGGCGTGGAAAACGGCATGTTTTGGAGACTGGAGGGACGCGCTCCGTCGCGTCCGCAGGAGTTTTGCAATTGCCTCAGTCGTTAATTCTTTATTCCCAACTTTTCAATCCGATAGGTCAGGGAATCATAGCTAACATGAAGAAGCTGGGCGGCCTTGGTCTTCGATCCCTTTGTTTTCATGAGGACTTTTTCAATAAGTGTCCTTTCATAGCCGGCCAGCTCCTCATTTAAATTGATGCCCCCTTCCGTAATCTCTTTTTCCTCCTCCTTATCCTGATCAGACTGTGGCCCTGATATTATCAGGCTCTCCGGCAGGATTATATTGGAAGTCTCCAGGGCGATACTGCGTTCGATAATATTCTCCAGTTCCCGGACATTACCGGGAAAGGGATACTCCACAAGCAGTTGCATGGCGTAGGTAGATATCGTTTTTATTTCTTTGCCGAACTCCCGGGCATATTTGTCAATGAAATAACGGGTAAGTACCGGGATATCGTCTTTTCTTTTCCTCAACGGAGGTAGCCAGATGGGAATGACATTCAAGCGATAGAAGAGGTCCTCCCGAAAGGTTCCGGCCGCCACCTTTTGGCGCAGGTTCTGATTTGTCGCGGCAATTATCCGAACATCTACCTTTATATCCTCGGCCCCGCCAACCCGGCGAAATGATTTTTCCTGCACCACCCTGAGCAGTTTCACCTGCAGGGAATTCGGCAGTTCGCCCACCTCGTCGAGAAAGACCGTTCCACCCTGGGCAAGCTCAAACAGGCCTGGCTTATCCGCGTTGGCGCCGGTGAAGGCGCCCCGCATATGACCGAACAGCTCGCTTTCCAGCAGGGATTCCGGGATTCCCCCGCAGTTGATCACCACAATGGGCTTTCCCTTTCTGCTGCTATTGTTGTGGATCGCCCTGGCGACCAGTTCCTTCCCCGTCCCGCTTTCGCCAAGAATCAGAACATTTGTTTTCGTATCCACCACCTTGTTGATAATGGAGTAAACCTTCAGCATCTCCTTGCTCTTGCCGATCATGTTGCCGAAGGATACCGTGTCCGCTACCCCTTTGAGGAAAAGCGCCTCTTCTCTCAGAATCCCCTTCTTCTCCAGGGCGTTGGACACAATACGCTTGAGGTTGTCGATGTCGAAATCCTTCTCAATGTAATCGAAGGCGCCCTCGGTCCTGGCCTGAAGCGCCGTTTCCCGTGAGGCAAAGGCGGTGATCAGGATAACCATCACCTCCGGGGTGAGTTCTTTGATATTTCTGAGAAATTCTATCCCGTCCATTTTGGGCATCTTCAGATCTGTGATTACCAGGTCATAGGTTTCCTTCTTGCACTTCGCAATGGCCTTGATGGCATCGGAGACGCCTTCCACCTCATGACCCTCTTCAGTCAGCATTATCTCGAGAAATTCCCTCATTCCCCGATCATCATCAACTACCAGAATTTTCGCCATTACCCCCTCGCATGATCCTTCATTTCGTCACTTTCGCCCGGATGCACATAGGGAAAGCTGACAATAAAAGTAGTTCCCTGGCCGCTTTTGCTCTCTATCCGAATCGTTCCGGATGATCTTGCCACAATCCGATTTACAATAGCAAGTCCGAGCCCTGTCCCTCTTTCCTTAGTGGTATAAAATGGTTCCATGATGAGGCTGTGGACATCGTCCTCAATGCCGACCCCGGTATCGCTGATTTTAATATCCCAGAACCCTTCTGAAGGCTTCTCTTCCGAGACCGTCACCTCGATGGTTAATCTGCCGCCCTCCGGCATCGATTGAATGGCATTAAGGATGAGGTTCCAGAGCACCTGCCGGATCTCCATCTTCTTTGCCCTGACCACTACCCCCTGATGAAGAGCTAATTCAACCTCGCATTTTTCCGGCCATTCCGGGGTCATGCGGAGCGATTCCAGGACATCCTCAAGCAGTTCCCGGATATTGACCGACTCATCCATCCCTGGCGCCGGACGGGCCAAAAGAAGGAAATCTTTCATGAAATTTTCAATCTGGTCCTTACCCCTGACCACGATTTCCATGAGCCTTTGATCTTTCTTGCTGAGAAAATGACTTTTATTAAGCATCTGCACGGAACCGCTGATCGCCGCCAGGGGATTCCTGATCTCGTGGGCCAACCCCGCGGCCATCTCACCGACAAAGGCCAGTCGGCGATTCTTCTCCAGGCTCTCCTCCATCATTTTCGACCAGGTCAGATCCTGGAAGATAAGTATCTCACCTATCTTTACGCCCTCGCTGTTCCTCAAAGGCGAAATCGCGATACCAAGGGAAATCGCACTGTCGTCCTTCCTCATAAACTCTACTTCACCCCGGACCTGACGACTGCTTCTTGTGTGCTTCGTCAGACCTTGCCGAATCTCTTCATACCGGGGAAACAGCAGCTCGATTCGCCTGTTTAACACCTCCCTGTTGCCATATCCCGTGATTTCCTCAGCCGCCCGATTGAATAGTTTTATCCGGGCACTAAGGTTTATGATAACGATCCCTGCCTCCACAGATTCGATAATGCTTTTATGGAGCAGATCGAGTTGCGCGAAGGCACTTTCCCTTTCGACCAAAAGGGAGCTAACCCTCCTTTCTCTTTCCACGACAAAGCTGGCGATCAGGGCGACCAGGTAGAAAGAAAGAAGATGGACGAAGATGCGGATGAAAAGATAGCCCGTGGTGTACTTGTAGTCAGCAACCAAGGATGAACTTAACGGAAGTATTATCCGGTAATACTCCACAGCAAATAACAGGGCGTAGGAAATGCTGCTTGCCGAGGAGATGATCATCCCCCCTTGTCGGCCGA
>JAXMLI010000239.1:0-3480 GCA_034368785.1 Smithellaceae bacterium
GTATACATTGATGAAATTGACAAAATCGCTAAAAAGTCCGGCAATCCTTCGATCACCCGGGATGTCTCAGGCGAGGGGGTTCAGCAGGCTCTTCTTAAAATAATTGAAGGCACAATGGCCAACATACCGCCAAAGGGCGGCAGGAAGCACCCTCAGCAGGAATTCATTCAAATTGACACCACGAATATTTTATTCATCTGCGGGGGGGCCTTCAACGACCTGTCGGATATTATCGCCAAAAGACTCGGGGTAAACGCCATCGGCTTTGGCGCGGATATCAAGAGCAGGAAGGATCGTGATGTGGGCGAACTCCTGACTGAGGTTAGGCCCGAGGATCTGCTCAAATACGGCTTAATCCCGGAGTTTATTGGCAGAATGCCTGTCATTGCCACGCTCCATGAACTTAACCAGGATGATCTGGTGCGAATCCTCCAGGAGCCTAAGGACGCGATTATAAAACAATACAAAAAGCTCTTCGAACTCAACAATGTCAGGTTGAAGTTTACTGATGACGCCATCGTCGCTATAGCCAAGCTCTCCGCGGAACGGAGGGCAGGGGCAAGAGGGCTAAGGGCGATTCTTGAGAACATAATGCTGGATATGATGTATGAGGTTCCTTCCCGACGTGACATAAGGGAATGTGTGGTAAGTGAGGAGGTGGTGCTGAATAACGAAAAGCCCATCCTCGTCCTGGAAAATCAGCTAGAAACGGCCTAACACAGGATACGTAGGAAATATAATAAAATGGATGACGCAAATTATACCATCAACGAAAAAGAAATGAATATTTCGCTCCTTCCCCTCCGGGATGTGGTGGTTTTTCCCCATATGATAATCCCTCTCTTTGTGGGACGGGAGAAGTCAGTCGCCGCTTTGGAATATGCCATGAAGGTTGAGAAGGGCATCTTTCTGGTGGCGCAGAAGAATGCGAAAAAAGACGATCCGGATCCAAGCGAGATTTACAATGTGGGGACAATCGGCACGATTATCCAGCTTTTGAGGTTGCCTGACGGTACGGTCAAGGTTCTCGTGGAGGGAAAGAAGAGGGCCGCAGTTAATGAGTACCTGCCAAACAAGGATTTCTATCTGGTCAACGTGAAGGAAATTGACGACGAAGAAGATCCAAACCCCGTCAAAATAGAAGCCTTGGTGAGAAACATCAAGTCCTCCTTCGAGCGCTACATTAAATTAAGCAAGAAGGTCAATGTTGAAATAATGAGCGTGGTAGGCGCTCTTGATGATCCGTCAAAGCTTGGCGACGTTGTAATTTCTCATCTTGGAATCAAACTGGAAGACAAACAGCGTATCTTGGAAAACCTCCGGGTGACCGACCGGTTGGAAGAAATATACGTACTGATTGAGGCAGAGATAGAAATCCTTGAGGTCGAGGAAAAGATAAAAAAACGGGTCAAGAAACAGATGGAGAAGACCCAGAAGGATTACTATCTCAATGAGCAGATGCGCGCCATCCAGAAGGAGATGGGCGAAAAAGACGATTTCAAAAGTGAAATCGCCGATATGGAGAAGAGGCTAAAGCAGAAGAAGCTGTCCGAAGAGGCCCATAAAAAGGTCAAGGAGGAAATGAAGAAGCTGCAGATGATGGCCCCCATGTCTGCCGAAGCCACCGTCGTAAGGAATTATATCTACTGGCTTCTTGATATGCCCTGGTCGGATAAAACGGCAAACAATAATAGCCTCCAGGATTCCGAGGCAATCCTGGAAGAGGATCATTATGGTCTGGAAAAGGTAAAGGAGAGGGTTCTCGAATATCTGGCCGTTCAATCGTTGGTCAAGAAGAATAAAAGTTCAATCTTGTGCTTTGTTGGACCCCCGGGGGTAGGCAAGACATCCATGGCGAAATCGGTTGCCCGGGCGACGAACAAGAAGTTCGTCCGCTTGTCCCTTGGCGGGGTGAGAGATGAGGCGGAAATAAGGGGGCATAGAAGGACATACATTGGCGCCATGCCAGGCAAGATAGTTCAGCTGCTCAAGAAGGCCGGCTCAAACAATCCCGTTTTCTGCCTTGACGAGGTAGATAAACTCTGCTCTGATTTCCGTGGCGATCCCGCTTCGGCCTTGCTTGAGGTGCTTGATCCCGAACAGAACTACGCCTTTAATGACAACTATCTTGAGGTTGATTATGACCTCTCTGACGTGATGTTCATTACCACGGCCAATGTCATCCAAACCATACCGCCCGCCCTCCAGGACCGGATGGAGGTTATTCGTATCGCGGGCTATACCGAACCGGAAAAGTTAAGTATCGGTCGAAAGTATCTTGTTCCCAAGTCATTGGAGACCAACGGGCTTACCACGGAGAATATCGCCTTTTCCGATGGCGCCCTGCTTGCGATTATCCGGCATTATACCCGGGAAGCAGGGGTCAGGAACCTGGAAAGAGAGATATCCTCGATCTGCCGTAAGGCGGCAAGGAAGATTGTAACCGAAGGAAGCAGTAGCCAGATTAAGGTCAATTCAAAGTCCGTTTCCGGTTATCTTGGAGTTCCAAAATTCCGTCACGGTGAAACTGAAGGCAAAAACGATATCGGCATTGCTGTTGGATTGGCCTGGACCGAGGTCGGAGGTGAACTTCTGACTATTGAGGCTTCCATCATGCAGGGTACCGGCAAGATGACCCTCACGGGAAAACTCGGCGATGTCATGCAGGAATCGGCGCAGGCGGCTCTCACTTACGTGCGGGCCAGGGCGGAACGATTCGGGTTGCCCGAGAGCTTCTATAAGGAGGTGGATATCCATGTCCACGTACCGGAAGGGGCGATTCCGAAGGATGGGCCTTCAGCCGGCATCGCCATGGCAGTGGCAATTTCCTCTGCGTTCACCAAAAAGAAGGTTAGAGGCGATCTGGCCATGACCGGCGAGATTACCTTGCGGGGGAGGGTGCTTCCAATTGGCGGCTTAAAGGAAAAGCTGCTGGCCGCACATCGCGGCAACATCAAAGCTGTCATTGTGCCACGCGCCAATGAGAAGGATATCGCGGATGTACCGGCAAATGTGCTAAAAGCGCTGCAAATAATTTTTGTGGAGCATGTTGATGAAGCGCTGAAAGTGGCCTACTGTCCAATAGATGACTATCAGCCCGGCGAAGCATATAAAACCGACATTACTATTGGTGACGGCGCCAGTCCCTGGCCGCAACAACACGTTAATTAGGGTGTGGACGAAAAGGGTCGAGTAAAGATTCAGTCTTGAGTGGGCGAGTTAAGACAAATATTGCCTGCCCTTGCGTTTCTTGCAAAACTCCCGCGGACGCGACGGAGCGCGTCCCTCCAGTCCCCAAAACATGCCATTTTCGGCGCCTTTTGGAGGGCCTAACGAAGTCGTGGCCGTCTTTACCGTGCGTCTTGCATTTGGCTCCCCGTGTAACTGAATCTTTACAGGGTCGCTCTTTTTTGCACTTGACAGAAAACCGCAAAGTTGCTAAATATCGCGCCGGATTAATATTCAGAAGGCGGGTAGCTC
>JAXMLI010000240.1:0-4737 GCA_034368785.1 Smithellaceae bacterium
GGGAAGAAGATCAATCATCCCCGGGAGGTCCTTAAGGAGGGCCAGCTGGTCGAGGTACAGGTGGAAAAACTCGAATTCTCCCAGAAGCGCATCTCGCTCATGCTCGCCGAGTTGGTGAATAAAGAAACGGAAGAAAGGGCATTGCCCGATAAATACCGTAGCGAAGGCGCAAAAACCATGGGCACCCTGGGAGATCTGTTTAAGTTGAAAAAGGATCAGCCGCAGGGTGGCAGGAAGCGCTGACGGTTTAGCCTTTTGCCTTTTGCCTTTAGCCTTGACGAACTCGTAAAAAGTCGCAAAAGCCGTGAATTTAGGACGGCTTTGTAAAAAGGCCGCAGGCAAGGCGCGCAAATCATGAGGAATGAGGCGTACTTAGAGGTACGCCGCAGTGACGAGGGATGCAGCGCAACGCAGCATCCGGACTTTTTACGAAGTCGTCATCCCTAACAAACCACAGGAGCCAATAACATGAGCAATGAAGTCTATCATAAGCTGGCCAGGGTCCTCGATACCCTGCCCAACGGTTTTCCCGCCACCGAAAGCGGCGTGGAGATCAGACTATTGAAAAAGGTATTTGAGCCGGACGAGGCGAAAATCTTCTGCGATCTCAGGTTATCTTTTGAAACCGCGGCCCAGATCGCCCTGCGCAAAGGCATCCCCGTCGATGGCCTGGAGGAAAAACTCAACTCCATGTGGAATCGCGGCCAGGTGATGGGAGTGGATTTCGGCACGGTGAAGCTGTTCAGGATGATGCCCTGGATCTTCGGCATCTATGAATTCCAGTTAAACCGTCTGGACCGGGAATTCGTGGAAATGTTCGAGGAATACAGTCCTACTTTCAGCAAGGTGCTCATGGGGCATAAGCCCCAACTGATGCAGGTTCTGCCCATCGAAAAGGAAATCCCCAACCGGCAGGAGGCCCTCCCCTACCAGCTTGTTTCCGCCATCATCGACAAAGGGCAGTCCTTCGCCGTGGCAGACTGTATCTGTAAAAAGGAGAAGGGGCTAATGGATCACCACTGCATCCATCCCCTCGAGGTCTGTCTGGGCATCGCCCCCCTGCCCGGATACTTTGATAATAATCACTGGGGAAGGCCCATTTCCCGGGAAGAGGCCTATGGTATCCTCCGAAAATCGGAGGAATCCGGGCTGGTTCACCTGACGAATAACGTGGAGAGCGATCACTTTTTTATCTGCAACTGCTGCGGCTGCTGCTGCGGCGTTCTGCGCACCATCAATGAGATGGGGATGACAGATGTGGTCAATTCCCAATATTACGCCCGGATCGATCCGGATTATTGCAGTGCCTGCGGGGTATGCAAAGACGAGCGTTGTCCCATCGGGGCCATCGAAAACGGGGAGGAGACCTATCGGGTCAACAGGGAAAGGTGCATCGGCTGCGGGCTGTGCGTTACCACCTGCCCCAGTGAAGCAATCAGCCTGGTACTCAAGGAACCCGCGGACAGACAGACACCACCCAAAAACGAGAAGGCCTGGTTCAAGGAACGGGGGCGCCAGCGCGGGGTTGATTTCAGCGCCTTTGAGTAAGTGCTTAGGCTGTTTAGGCTGCCATATACGTAGGGTGCGTTAGGCGGTTTTTTGCCGTAACGCACCGTAGAATTGGTGCGTTACGCTTCGCTAACGCACCCTACATCATAATTACCTTCAGCCTAACAACCTTCTGGCTGCCCGCACCACCTGATCAACGGTAAAGCCGAACTTCTCGAAAAGCACCGGCGCCGGGGCGCTCGCCCCGAATGTTTCCAGGCCCACAATCCCGCCATCAAGCCCCACATAACGCTCCCAGCCCAGCTTAATCCCGGCCTCGATGGCCAGACGGCCCCGGATATGGGGCGGCAGGATCTTCCGGCGATAATCCTCCGGCTGGGCCTCGAAGAGTTCCCAGGAGGGCATGGATACGACCCGGATCTTCGTTCCCCCGGCGGCCATCTTCTGCGCCGCGGCCAGGGCCAGAGACACCTCGGAACCGGTGGAAATCAGGATCAACTCCGGCACATCCCCGGATTGCCAGAGGGTATAACCGCCCCGGATCAGGCTGCGCGCCGGCGCTATTCCCTCCCCCTTCAAGATGGGGAGGTTCTGGCGGGTCAGGATAAGCGCCGTGGGACCCCGGTCATTACGCAGGGCTTGTTGCCAGGCCTCGACGGTTTCGTTGGCGTCGGCAGGCCGGATGACCGTCAAGCCCGGAATGGTTCTCAAGCTCATCACATGTTCCACCGGCTGATGGGTGGGACCATCCTCGCCCAGGCCGATGCTGTCATGGGTGAAGACGTAAATCACCCGGAGACCCATCAGCGCGGCCAGCCGGATGGAGGGTTTCATGTAATCGCAGAAGGTGAGAAAGGTGGCGGTGTAGGGAATCAGGCCGCCATGGATCGCGAGACCCGTGGCGATGGCCGCCATCGCATGTTCCCGTACGCCGAAATGGATATTCCTCCCCTCATAACCCCAGGGACCGCCTACCGCGCCCTGCAAACCTTCCGGCGGCTCCCCGGGCCGCTGAAAATCACCCATTCCCTTAAGCCAGGTGAAGGTGGAGGGATTCAGATCTGCCGAACCGCCCAGAAGTTCGGGGATTCGTTCGGCCAACTCGGCCATCACCCCTTCGGAGGCCTTCCGGGTCGCGATATCCTTGGCGCTCTCGGGATAGGTGGTTAAATCTTCCTCCCAGCGGGCGGGCAGCCGGCCCTCGATGGCGCGTTTCAACTCCGCGGCCAGGCCGGGATAGGTCCCGGCATAAGCGGTCAGGAGTTCTTCCCATGAGGAGGATAACCTGGCCCCCTGTTTGACGGCCCGGCGACTGATTTTTTTGGCCTCCTCAGGCAGATGGAAGGGTTCCTCCGGCCAGCCCAGCTGGCGTTTCGCCCCGGCGAGTTCATCCTTGCCGAGCGGCGCCCCGTGGGCCTCACTGGAACCCTGCTTCTGCGGGGCGCCGAAACCGATGACGGTACGCAGGGCAATGAGCGACGGCCGCTGTGTTTCCTCCCTGGCCCTGGTCAGAGCAAGGTCGATAGCCTCAAGGTCATTGCCGTCCTTCACATGCTGGACATGCCAGTCGCAGGCCACAAAGCGCATGGCCACATCTTCCGTAAAAGAGAGGGCCGTGGAGCCGGCCAGGGAGATACGATTGTCATCATAGAGAACGATGAGCTTTCCCAAACCGAGGTGACCCGCCAGGGAACAGGCCTCATAGGAGACCCCCTCCATGAGATCGCCGTCGCTGGCCATGACATAGGTAAAATGATCGACGACGGGGAAGCCTTCGCGGTTGAACCGGGCCGCCAGGTGACGCTCCGCCATCGCCAAACCGACCGCGGTGGCGATCCCCTGGCCCAGGGGTCCCGTGGTCACTTCCACGCCCATCTCGAGGTGTCGCTCCGGATGACCCGGGGTCTTGCTGCCCCATTGCCGGAACGATTTTATATCCTCCAGAGAAAGATCGTAACCGGTGAGATGGAGCAGGGCATAGAGGAGCATGGAGGCGTGACCCGCCGAAAGGACAAACCGGTCCCGGTTGAACCACCCGGGGTTGCGGGGATCATGACGGAGGTGTTTCGTCCAGAGGGTGTGGGCAGTCGCCGCCGCCCCCATGGGCATACCGGGGTGGCCTGATTTGGCCTTCTCAATCGCGTCAGCCGCCAGAAACCGGATGGCGTTTATCTCTATCTGCACTGTTTTCTCTGCCTCGGGCATATCCATCTCCCCCTTGTTGTTATTGCGCCACCCATACAATATGTGTTTTTGTTGTGCAACGAATAATGACGACTTCGTAAAAAGTCCGGATGCTACGTTGCGCTGCATCCCTCGTCACTGCGGCGTGTTCCGGGGACACGTTCCGATCCCTTCGGGCTTCCGGAACATGTCCCCGACACCTAGTTGCGCTGCATCCCTCCCCCGCCTTCGCCGGGGGCCTTTTTACAAAGCCGTCCCGAAACAGGCGTTTTTATGACTTTTTACGAGGTCATCAATAATCGCCGATTTCCCCCCTCAGCGCGTGGCCTTGGGAAGGCGATTCCGGAAACGCCAGAAACCCAGGGCCAGCAGTACGTAAGCGATTGCCACGAACCAGCCGAACTCTCCCAGCATCTTATCTCCCGCGGGTGTCTTGACCGTCAAAAGCGGATAGAACTGCTGAATGAAATAGTTCCAGAAACCGTGGAAGAGCACCGCGGGCCAGACGCTGCCCCCAGCCAGGCGCAGCCAGGCCAGGACCAGGCTCGCGCCCATCACCGAAGGAATGAAGACAGCGAAGGAATACCAGAGGGAGCCTGACCCGTGGTAAGTGCCGAAGATGATGAGCGGGAAGTGCCATACGGTCCAGATGGCGCCGGATACCAGCGCGAGCCCCGTAAAACCCATGCCGCGCGAGAGTTCGGGAACGAGAAAGCCGCGCCAGCCAAGCTCTTCTCCAAAGGCGGCAAAGCAGTTGAAAAGGAGGAGGAGCAGGAAGGTCGGGATGAACGCCTGGGAAAAGACCCTGTTCAGCATTGAGGCATCCAGGGGAGCAACGCCAAAGATCCATGACGAGCCGAACATCACAAGACCCACAAGAACCGGGAGGAGCATCCCCCAAAATAACCAATGCGCCCGTCCCGGGCGAAGACCGAGTCCTTTCAGATTTCGCTGGCACAAAAGTCGCGTGAGTACCGCCGCCACAGCGGGACACCACATGGCGGCGATCGTGTAGATCAAGAGCCTGGTAGCGTTTTCCGCGAC
>JAXMLI010000241.1:0-5850 GCA_034368785.1 Smithellaceae bacterium
TTACTTGCCGATGTGGGGCCGCCGGGCGGCGTGGGTCGCTTTTTACGAAGTCGCCATCTCCTGACGGACAGCTAAAGAGGAGGAAATCCCTTGCCCATGCCCAGCCCGAATGATCAAGGAAACGAGGCAGGCGGCCCCTCCCCGCAGGGAAAGGACGAATCGCTCGCTACCCTCCTCGCGGGACGTCTTAAGGTACTCCAGAGCGAGCAGGGGTATCGTTTTTCTATCGATTCCCTCCTGCTGGCAGGCTTTGTCCAGACCAGGGAAAATGATCGGGTAGCGGATCTGGGGACCGGCAGCGGCATCGTCGCCCTTCTCCTGGCCAGACGACAGGAAGTGGGGAGCGTGACCGGCGTCGAGATCCAGGAGGAACTTGTCGGCCTGGCCAGGCGGAATGTGAATCTCAATGATCTGGCGGAAAAGGTGGTGATACGCCAGGGTGACATCCGGGAGATCAAGGCCCTTTTACCGCCCGAATCCTTTCAGGTGGCGGTATTCAATCCCCCCTATCATCGTTTCGGCGCCGGGAGGATCAATGCCCATCTTCAGAGGTCCATTGCCAGGCACGAAATAAAGGCCGCCTTGCCTGATTTTCTTGCCGCCGCCAGGCATCTCCTGCCCCATTCAGGTCGGGTCTACGCCATCTATCCCGCTTCCCGCATGGTGGAATTGCTCTATCAGCTAAGAAGGCACCGTCTGGAACCCAAACGCCTTCAACTCGTTCACTCGAGGATCGATTCACCTGCCAGCTTTGCGCTGGTGGAGGGGATAAAGGACGCCGGCGAGGAGCTGGCGGTGGCGCCGCCTCACATTATCTACCAGGCTGAGGGGGTTTATACGGCGGCCACCAGCGGGATATTTGCTGACCTCGCCCTAAGGTAGGGGCAGGTTTGAAACCTGCCCCTACGAGCGCCGCATCCGGCCTTCAAAGGAACTTGACCATAAGTACTTGAAATTATGCAAGTACATTTTTGGGAGGGACGCGCTCCGTCGCGTCCGCGGCAGGTAGTGCAATATTCAAAGCCTTTCGGCCACGACGGAGCGTGGCCCTCCAAAATTCAAAGGCAAGTTACTCGTCGATGTGGGGCCGCAGGCGGCGTGGGTCGCTTTTTACGAAGTCGTATAATTTAAATAAAGGAGGAATTAAAATGCGTGAAGTAGTAATTGCCGGTTATCTAAGGACTGCCCAGAGCCGTTCCCGGCCCAATGATCCCGGCCGGGACTGGTTTCACAAACTCAGAAGTGATGAACTGCTGGCCCGGCTTTTGCCCGAACTGATCAACCGGACCGGCATTTCCGCTTCGGAGATAGACGATTTTCTCGTCGGTTCCGCCCTCGGCGTGAACGAGCAGTGGACTTACGGGGGACGGATGCCGATTTTCCTCGCGAATTTGCCCTTCAGCATTCCGGCAAAATTCATTGATCAGCAATGCGGCTCCGCCATGGCCGCGATCCAGACGGGTTATCTGGAGATCGCCGCCGGTTATGCCGATGTGGTGTTGCTGGGCGGGATGGAACACATGACCCGGGTGCCCATGACCGCACTGGTGGGGGAAAAAGGGGCGATTTCTCCTAATCTTCGTCTTTTCACCGATCCCGCATTCGCCCACTGGGATATGATGACCGCCATGAACATGGGATTCACCGCGGAGAAGCTCTTTGCCCAGTCGGGGATCACCAAGGACGCGATGGATGAATGGGGGGTGCGCTCCCATCAACGGGCGGCAGCGGCCCAGCAGGAAGGCTTCTTCGCGGGGGAGATCCTTCCCATCGAAGCGCCACAGGCGGACGGCACGACCCTGCTCGTCAAGGATGACCAGGCAGTCCGGGGAGACACCACCCTGGAGGGCATGAAGTCCCTGAAACCGGCCTACAAACCGGACGGTGCCGTTACCGCCGGAACTTCATCCCCCCTCAATGCGGGCGCCACCTCCATGATCCTCATGTCCAAAGAAACGGCCCGGAAGAAAAATATCAAGCCCCTGGCAACCATCCGTTCCATTGGCTTTGTGGGCGTCGATCCCACCATCATGGGCGCCGGACCAGTCCCGGCAAGTAAAAAGGCGCTGGAAAAGGCCGGGCTCACGGTCAAGGATATCGACTATTGGGAGATAAACGAGGCCTTCTCCATTGTGGCCCTGAACTGCATCAAGGAACTTGGCCTTGATCCCGAACGGGTGAACGTCAAAGGTGGCGGAATCGCCATCGGTCACCCCCTGGGGGCAAGCGGCATCCGGTTGTTGGGGACCCTGGCCAGGATCATGGCCGAGAAGGGCGGCCGTTTCGGATGCGCCAATGCCTGTATTGGCGGCGGACAGGGAACCGCCACCATTATCGAGAGGGAATAAGTAACTTCTCTGGGGTCAGGGGGCAGGGGTCGGAGGTCGGGGGTCAGAATGAGAAAGACACCCGACCAGCCTTTTCCTGACTGGAAAAAGTCAGGGGTAGGATGGGCAAAGGCGGTTTCATGCCGTGCCCATCATTGCCGAAATCGCCACCGAAATTGATGGGCCCGCTCCGCTTTGCCCATCCTACGTCCCGACCCCTGACTCCTGACCCTTGGCCTCTCTCTTTAGCTGTGTTAGCGATATCCCGCTGGTAAAGGCAAAGATCAGCCCCATTAAAATGACCACGCTCACGGCCAGGAAGTGGTGAACCACGGCAAAACTCAAGGCCTCCCCTTGGGCGATGCCGAAGATGCCCAGTCCCAGGATTGACGAGTAATGCCAGTTCCCGACAAACCCCGGCGCCGCGGGGATGGCGATGCCGACGATAAGAACAATGTTCAAAACAAAGGCGGCGATCAATGGGACGGGCAAACGGAAGGCCTCAAAAAGAATCACGATAACCAGGACATGCAACAACCAGATAATGGCCGAGAGGACTGCCGCCTTAAATATCTTCTTTTCCTGGACGAGGATCTTGAATCCATCAATAAAATCTTTGATAAGCCTCTTGACCGGCTCAGCATAGCGCCCGGGAAGTTTCGCGATCAGAGAGGTGAGGAATCCTGAGACCTTTTCTCTCCCGATCAGGGCGAGAAATATCAGGGCAATCAGGGCCAACGTGATGAGTGAAAAAAAGGCTGACGCACTTGCCATCCAGGGGGGAAGGGGGACGAAAATCAATACCGCGGCAGCCATCACCACTATGGCGATGCTGTCCAGCACCCGCTCAACCAGGATGGTGGCGAGGGCGGAGGACATGGGGATGGCGGTTTTCCTGGTTACCAGATAGGCGCGTACCACCTCCCCCAGTCGCGCGGGCAGGGCAACCACGGCCAAAAGGCCGATACTGGTTATCGCCAGCAAATCCCATGGGGCAATCTTCCCGAGGGGGCTCATGATCATCCCCCAGCGGAAGGCCCTGATAAGCTGGATCAGAATTATTATGAGCAACGCGGCGATCAGATAGGAATACTCGATGGAACTCAGACGGACAAGCACGTCCCCCAGGTCCATGTTTCGAAGAGAGAGATAGGTGAAAACACCGGCCAGGATAAGACCGGCAATGAGTTTTTTATTCATTGTATGGTTATTTCTGGATATTATCGCCAATTTTATCGTGCAGCACTTGCGATGAAAGTTTGTTCCCCAGGGTGCCTACCCTGACGGAGACAGTGGTGAGATTCTTTGTCTTGTATTTAACGGAAATATTAACTTTCTCGTCGTTAATAACCGTAGAAATGCTGCCCTGTCCGATTTCCCTGGCCGGTTGGACATTCACCCCGCGCATCTGAGCCACCGTCTTTTCACAGGCGGTCCACACGCGGTCGAAGGGGGCGTTGTAATCTGTTTTCAGCTCGCCGCCCAGGTAGATATATGTTCCTGAGGCGGCGGTCATCGCCGCGGCGCCCCCCACCAGGACCGCCGGAGCGGCACAGCCGCCCAGGGGGATGGAAACCAAAAGAAAAAAACAAAACCATCTGACTTGCCTTTTCATAGAAAATCCTTTCTTAACTACTAGGGTTATCTGGTTTCAGGTTCACGGTTCAGGGGAAATCTGACCGATCAGACCGACCCGACTGATCCATCGGATAAATCTTGCAGCCCGAACCATGAACCATGAACCGTAAACCTGAAAGGGGCTAGGCTGTCCCTTGGTGTTCGCCGCTGATTCCGGCGAATTCCCGGAGCAGCTCCTCCTGCTTTTTACTCAGGCTGGTTGGTATGGTAACAATAATTTCGATTATCTCATCCCCGCGACCATATCCCTGCAACCTGGGAAAGCCTTTGCCTTTCAGGACAAAGGTCTTACCCCCTTGGGTTCCCGCGGGGATTTTGATCTTTTCCGTCCCGCTCAGCGCGGGAACCTCAAGCTTTATGCCGAGGGCGGCCTGGACAAAGCTTATAGGGATTCGACAATGGATATCATCTCCCCTTCTCTCAAAAAAATCATGTGGTTCAACAGTGAGAAAAACATAAAGATCGCCCGGAGGACCGCCGAATTCTCCTTCTTCCCCTTCACCGCGTATTCTCAGTCGTGAACCCGTTTCCACCCCCGCCGGGACCTTGATATTGATTTTTTTGGTGATCCTCGTTCTTCCCTTGCCCTGACAGGTCGGGCAAACCTCGGTAATCACCTGGCCCTGGCCGCCGCAGCTCGTGCAGGTGCTGCTTACGGTGAAAAAGCCACTCGTCTGGGTTACCTGCCCCCGGCCGTTGCAACGGCGGCAGGTTTGGGGCGGCTTGTCCGGGCTGGCGCCTGTCCCTTCACAGGTCTCGCAGCGGCGGGTTTTTCTGATGTTGAGATCGGAACTCACCCCCTGGGCCGCGTCCATGAAGGAGATGGTCAGATCGTAGCGTAGATCGGCGCCGGCCCTGGCCATTGTGCGCGATCTGGTTCTGGTTCGCCCGAAGCCGAAGGCCTCCTCGAAGATGTCGCCAAAACTCGAGAAGATATCCTCAAAGCCCGAGAAGCCGCTATAGCCCGTTCCCTTCAGCCCCTCGAATCCATAACGATCATAGATATTCCTTTTTTCCCGATCACCGAGGACCTCATAGGCCTCCGCCGCCTCCTTGAAACAATCTTCCGCTTCGTTATTTCCAGGATTCCGGTCGGGATGGAACTGCATGGCTAAACGTCGGTACGATTTCTTTATTTCTTCATCAGAGGTATCCCTTGATACAGACAAAACTTCATAATAACATCGTTTTTTCATTTATTGCTTGTATGCTCCTCGTTAAATCCTGCCCTTCAGGAGGTCAGGAGGCGTAGCGCCTCTTCGTATCTGGCCCTTGTTTTTTCAATGATTTCCTCCGGCAACCCGGGGGCCGGAGGGGTCTGATTCCATTTGACGCCCAACAGGTAGTCCCGGAGAAACTGTTTGTCGAAGCTTCGCTGGGAACGGCCCTCCTCGTACTCATCCCGGGGCCAGAATCTGGCGGAATCCGGGGTGAGAAGTTCGTCTATGAGGATCAGTTCCTCGCCCAACAAGCCGAATTCGAACTTGCAATCGGCGATGATGATGCCCTTGTCAAGGGCGAATTCCGCCGCCCGGCGATAGATGGCCAGGCTCGTTTTCTCAAGCTGGGTGGCCAGATCCCGTCCCAAAAGATTCTCGACTTCCCTGATGCTTATGGCGGCATCATGCTCCCCCGGAGGGGCCTTCGAGGAGGGGGTGAAGAGCGGTTCCGGAAGCCTCGCAGACTCCCTGAGCCCCGCGGGAAGCCTGATCCCGGAAACACAACCCTGCGCGAGGTAATCCTTCCACCCGGAACCACTGAGGTATCCCCTGACGACACACTCGACCATGACGGGCTTTGCCCTTTTAACCAGCATGCTCCTTCCCCGCAGAACCTCGCGATAAGGGAGGCACTGGCCGGGGTAGCTTTCCGGATCCGTGGAAAC
>JAXMLI010000242.1:0-5434 GCA_034368785.1 Smithellaceae bacterium
GAGGGACGCGCTCCGTCGCGTCCGTGGGGGGGTGCAAGATCTTCCTCATGGGCAGGTAATATTTTTCTGAACTTGGCCACTCAAGACTGAATCTTTACTAACAGGCTGTGCGATAAAAAATGGCCTTCCCCGGCCCGTGAATTTTATGTCTTGACTATTTCGGTGTTTTTCTATTACCATCTTACCCTTCGGCGAGAACAATGCAGTAACGGCGCTGATAATTGACGAGAATAAGAGAGACTTACAATGCAAGAAAAAAGACCTGTCGCCTTGGCGTCACGGGTACAGTCGCGGGGAGAGGAAATAGCAAACAGCGTCAGTCACGGCCTGGGACTGTTGGCGGCCACCGTCTTTGCGCCGCTCCTGATCATCTCCGCTGTGCGGCGCGGCGACAAGGGGGACATCATCGGGGCGAGCATTTTCGTGGCGGCGATGCTGCTCATGTATCTGACCTCCACCCTCTACCATGCCCTGCCGAGAAACAGCGCCAAGCGGATCTTTCAAATCCTCGATCATGGCGCCATCTACCTGATGATTGCCGGCACCTACACGCCCTTTACCCTGGGAGTTCTGAGTGGCGCCTGGGGCTGGGTGCTCTTGGGGCTCATATGGTCACTGGCCCTCCTTGGCGTGATCCTGAAGGCCTGGGGCGGCGTTCGTTTTCCTCTCCTCTCCACGATTCTTTATCTGGCCATGGGCTGGCTTATTGTGATTGCGGCGAAACCCTTGTGGCTAAGTATGCCCGGCCTGGGCCTCTTTTGGCTGGCGGCAGGAGGAATGGCCTATTCTATCGGTGTTATTTTTTATGCCACCGGCAAGCGACTCCGTTACGGCCACTTCATCTGGCACCTGTTTGTCATCACGGGAACGGCCTGTCATTTCATCGCCGTCATGTACTACTCGGCCTGATTGCCCTGTTGGGGGACAGAAATTTCCCCGGGAAGATCGCTACTCTGTGAAGGAAAGAGGGAAATAGGGCGGTTAGAGCGGCCCGATCCAGCCCGGCGGGAGCAAGGCTCGCCGTCAAGGACCAGGCCCCGTAAAACCCGACAAAACGTTACCTTTGGAACGGCTTCGTCATTTCTTCCCCTTGTAAATCGGCGACATGTTCCGGAGGAAGGCAATGCTTGTCTTGAGATATTCAATCGTTTTTTCCACCTCTTCCAGGGTGTTGGCAATCCCGCAGGAAAATATCAAAGTCCCCTGAGCGGTGGTGTATTCACAGCCCGTCGCGATCAGCACATGTGATGCCCGGAGCGAACCGGTGGCGCAGGCGGAACGGGTGGAGAGGCAGACCCCCTTTTCATCCATCAGGACCACCATCGCCTCCCCCTCGACATATTGCACGGAAAAGGAGAGGAGGTGGGGCAGACACTGCACCGGATGGCCATTGATAATAATCTCGTCAATGGTCTCGAGCCCCGCGATAAAGGCCTTTTTCAGGCGCAGGAGATGCTCGGTCCGTGCCGGCATCTCTTTTTTGGCCAATTCCGCGGCCTTTCCCATTCCTACAATGCCAATCATATTCTCGGTGCCCGCCCGCTGGCCGTTTTCCTGGATGCCCCCCTCGATCAACGGTTTAATTTTGGTCTTGGAACGGATGTAAAGGGCGCCGATCCCGGGGGGACCGTAAAACTGGTTTGCCGCCAGGCTGGCCAGATCTACCCCCAGTTCATCCACGTCGAAGGGGATCACGCCGATGGAGGCGACGGCGTCCGTGTGGAAGACAATGCCGCGACTCCGGGTGATCTTTCCGATCTCGGCAATCGGTTCGATGGTGCCAATTTCATTGTTGGCGTGCATGATGGTGACGAGGATCGTATCTTCGGAAATCGCCTTTTCCACCTCAGCGGGATCCACCAGGCCATATTTGTCCACCGGAAGAGAAGTTACCCGGATGCCCTGCTTCACCAGCATTCGCAGCGATTTTTGCACGGCCTGGTGCTCGATATTGGACGTAATGATGTGCCCCTTCTTTTTGCCGGCCAGAAGGCCGATGCCCTTGATCGCCTGATTGACGGACTCCGTCCCGCCTGAGGTAAATACTATTTCCGATTCCTTCGCATTGATCAGGCCGGCCACCTGGGCACGGGCCATATTTAAGGCCTCCAGCGCGGCATCGCCCACACGATGCTGGCTGATCGGGTTGCCGTAATTTTCCTCAAGATGGTTGATGATTACCTCTTTAACCCGGGGATGGAGGGGGGTGCCGGAAATGTGATCCAGGTATATCGTCTGCATAGTCACCTCTTCTGTGGTAATCTTTTCCTGTTACTCAGCCAATATGATTTCCGCAGCGGACGCAGATCGCCGCATCCTTCGGAAATTCCGCATCGCAGTAGGGGCAGCAGCAGCACTCGGTATTGGCGGTGATTTGTTCTAACTTCTCCTCTTTTCTTCTTCTTATCCGGCCTTCCTTGCGGTCCAGGTAGTCCCGGATTGCCAGGTGCAGGGTGTCCACGCCAAGATTGGAACAATGGAGATCATTCTTCGGCAGGCCGCCAAGCTCCTCCGCCACGAGTTTGCCTGTAATGTTCATGGCCTCCGCAATAGTCTTTCCCTTGGCCAAATCGGCGACCATGCTCGACACCGCAATCGCCGCCCCGCAGCCGCGTGTTTCGAACCTGATCTCGTCGATGATATCCTCCTTAACCCGGATGGTAATCGTGATCATGTCCCCGCAGACCGGGTTGCCCCCTTCGCCAACGCCATCGGGATTTTCCATCTTTCCCATATTACGGGGATTTTTCAGGTGTTCCATCACTTTATGAGAGTACTGCATAATTGCCTCCCTGATCTGACTTTACCAAAAAGGACTGGAAACATGGCCTGTTTTTACTTCGGGAAGGGAAAATAAACAACGGAAAAAATAAAAACAATATAATATGTCTTGACTTACTTAAAAATACCATTAGACCGAAATTTATTACAGAATTTGAGGATTTCCATGAAGATTTGGACCTGCCTGCTTGTGACGATCTGGATGTTCACGGGGGCTGCGATGGCAGCAGAGAAAGAGAAGGGTAAAATGGATTCGGTGATCTCCCTGCCTTCGGAAGCCGCAAGCTGGAAGTGGGATGGAAAAGAAGAGCGCCACAATGCGAAGACCCTCTTTGCTTACATGAACGGCGCCGCGGAGCTCTATCTGGCCTATGGTTTTCAGCATCTCACGGTCCGCCGTTACGAGAAGCCGGACCGGCCGGCCATCACCGTCGAACTCTACGAAATGGCCTCTTCAGCGGATGCCTATGGCGTGTTTACCTTTGAGAGGCAGGACGAACCTGCGGGAATCGGCCAGGGTTCGGAGTTCGGGGGAGGAATGCTTCGGTTCTGGAAGGGACGGTATTTTGCCGCCGTCTATGCGGAGGGAGAAGGGGCCGAGGTTGTTTCCGCCTTGCTTGCGATGGGCAGGGTCACGGCCGACGCCGTTTTCGAGACTGGTCCGGAGCCTGAATGGATTGCCTTGCTTCCCGGCAGGAACTTCGGGCTTGTGGAGAGGAGCGTTCGCTTCTTCCGGAGTCACGTCCTCCTCAACCAGCGGTTTTTCATCGCACACCAGAATATCCTGAACCTCAGCCGCCAGACGGAAGCCCTCCTTGCACAGTACCTTCAGGATGAGCAAAAGACCCACCTTCTCCTGCTCCGATACCCCGATGGGAAAGCGGCGGGAGAGGCGTATCAGAGTTTCATGAAGGCCTACCTGCCCGATGCCGGGGGGAAGAACGGATCGAAGACGGAAGACCAGCGGTGGACCCTGGCCCGAAGGAATGCTGAAATGGTACTCATCCTGTTCGGAGCCCCTACGGAAACCGCTGCAGAGGCCCTGATCCAGGCGGCAGAAGAAAAACTGCAGCAGAACGAGGCAGGAAGACACCCTTCAGAAAAGTAGAGAAACCCTGTCCCTATCCGATACCGAAAGGAGGCTCAGTCCGATGGAAGAGGCCATGATCACCCGCAGGGATTTTCTTCGCGTGGCCGCCGGAACCGCGGCGGCTGCCACGTTGGGAGGGGCAGTCTTCAACGAGGAGGCCCGAGCGGAAGCCACGACGAAGGTCGTCCTCATCCGGCATGCCGATGTTGTGGGGAGTGACGGCAGGATCCGGGGAGAGATCCTGCAATCTATGCTGGATGAAGCGGTCCGGATGCTCCTTGGCACAGACGAACCCTTGGAGGCCTGGCGGAGACTCATCAAAACGTCCGATATCGTGGGGATCAAAAGCAACGCCTGGGGCAGGCTGCCCACCCCCCGTGAGTTGGAAGCGGCCATAAAACGCCGGCTCCTGGAAGCGGGAGTGGCGGAAAAGAATATGGACATCGACGACCGCGGGGTCCTGACCAACCCGGTTTTCCTCAAGGCGACGGCACTGATCAATGTGCGCCCCCTGAGGACCCATCATTGGTCCGGGGTCGCGACATGTCTGAAGAATTACATCATGTTTGTCCCCAACCCTTCGGATTACCACGCCGACGGGTGTTCACCCCTGGGCAGGATATGGACATACCCCCTCGTCAAGGGAAAGACGCGCCTGAACATCCTCAGCGCCCTCACCCCGCAATTTTACGGACGGGGCGCCCATTTCTTCGACAGGCGGTACGTCTGGCCCTACAAAGGGCTGATCGTGGGAACCGATCCCGTCGCCGTGGACACGATCGGCGCTCATCTCCTCCAGACCAAGCGGATCGCCTTTTTCGGAGAGGACCGTGCCCTTGATGTTCCCCCGGTGCACATCGCTGTCGCCGATAAAACCTACCACTTGGGCGTCAGCGATTTGCGGCGCATCCAGTTGATCAAATCGGGATGGATGAAAGAGGCGCTGGTCTGACCCGCCAAGGGCTGCACCTCCACCTCGCGCCGTACCGGCAAGCGCGAGCCCGACGGTCATCGGCAGAAGGGGCATGCTGCTCCGTCACAATACCGGCCCCTTGAATGACTTTTATTTCTTCCGCCGGCTTCCGGGTGTTTTCTCATTCGGAAAGGTATGAACCCGCCGGATTACCTCCCTCGCTCACCTGCTTATCAACGCCCTTGACTGTGTACCAAAACAATTACCAATTATTTACTGAGGGAGGGCGTCGTGGTTGTGTAGCAGCTTTCAACCCGAACTGCGCAGGAGAGATAGCGGAAACAAGATGATGTTGCCTGGGACCCTTACACCTACAAGTCAATGACTTTTAGGTCGGAAGAAACTTGGTGCTTACCAGTTGTAGAACTAAACCGCTACGCGGTGGTCTTTGCAAACCCCTCATTCGCTAAGCCAGAATAAATCATTTTCCCTCCTTATTCAATCCGGATTATTTATCGGCCCTTGTTGATCGGGCCGAATCTCCATACAGTTTCCTTTGCCGTACCGTCGGCATGAGCTGACGGAAACCTAAAACGAAGGAGATTGTATTATGGGAAAGTTACGAGATCAAATGCTTATGGACCTTCAGT
>JAXMLI010000243.1:0-6366 GCA_034368785.1 Smithellaceae bacterium
TCCATAACATAGACGGTGAGAATACATTCGTGCGTGAAAACCAGTTAGATCTGGGAAGGGGACCTATCCTTCCCCTCCTTTTCAAAATGAGCTGGCCTTCCATCGTGGCCATGTCCGTGATGGCCATCTACCAGGTTAACGATGCCTTCTGGATTGCCCGGTTAAGCCACGAAGCCCTCGCGGCCCTGACCATCTGTTTTCCCATCCAGGCGATGATTCTCTCCATCGGTATTGGCACCGGCATCGGCGCGGGCTCATTCGCCTCCCGGATGTTCGGCGCCGGCCGGAATATGAGAGCCGGTCAAGCGGCAGGACAAACCATTCTCGTGTCCTTATGCCTGGGCGTCCTGCTCATTCTCCTGGTCGAGTTTCACGCCGAAACAATTCTCGTGGTATTCGGGGCGACCGGGGAAATCATCCCCCTGGCCGGTCAATACCTGCGGATTCTGGTGATCGGAGCCCCCTTCCTTTTCATCCTCTTCATTTCCAACAATCTCATCCGGGCCGAAGGCAAGCCAAAACTATCCATGTTTATCGTTCTCACCTGGGCTATTACGGCGTCAATTCTGACCCCTTTCCTCATTTTCGGGGGAATCTTCCCTAAAATGGGACTAAGCGGCGCGGCGGCGGCGGCGGTAACGGCCCAGATACTAACCGCGGCAATTTCCCTCTATCTTTTGGCCCGGAAAAATTCCCTGTACCGACTATCCTGGCGGCACCTTGCCCCCGACCTTGAAATAATTGCCGCCACCTACAAAACAGGATTTCCCACCATCGTGATGAACATGATCATGAGTCTCATCCTGATCCTGTTTAATCATGTATTAAGCGGTTACGGGGCAACAGCGCTCGCGATTATGGGATTATGCTTCCGGATCAATTCACTAGTCATGATGGTCGTATTTGCCGTCGGCCATGGTGTTCTTCCTATTGTCGGCTATAACGAAGGCGCCCGATTGCGCGATCGGGTAAGGGAAACCGTGAAGGTGGCGGTAACGATCGCCATAACGATTTCCTGGACAAGCTACGCCCTTATCTTCATGCTCGCCCGGCCCATTCTCAGCCTTTTCTTACCTGACCCCCTGATGCTCTCCGACGCGGTTACCGCCTTGAGGATATATGTCACCATGTTGATTTTCGCCGGCCCCATCTTCATCTGGATCAACACATTTATCGGCCTGGGACGGGGCGCCACCGCGATGTTTCTTATGATGATCAGAGACGTGTTCGTGGTAGTTCCCCTTATTTATTATCTCCCATCCTGGTTTGGTCTTAACGGCGTCTGGCTGACCCAACCGGCGGCCAATGGAATCGCGTTTTTTGTCATTTACCTCTGGATAAAAAGGACGCTCGCTAAAATGCCTCGCGATCCATCATGAGAAAACTGTTGCAATCAAAGACTCGTTTTTGCTATAGACCGCCCAATCAAAGGCAACACCTCGGATATTTTTTTCTTTTGGGCCATCACCGGTCGGGCGACCGGAACAGCTCAGGCGTTTTCCCTGTTAATTACCATACCTACAGAGGTTGTTATGATTTTGTCGGAGATGCTCAGCAAGGCGAAAAAACTCTTTCCGGAAAAAGAGGCCATCCGCTGCGGCGGCCGTGTCCTTACCTACCGGGGCTTTGCCGACAGGGTCAACAGCCTCGCCCATGCCTTGCACGGAATGGGAATCGGCAAGGATGACAAGCTGGCGGTGCTGTTGCCAAATTGTCATTATTTTCTCGAGTCTTACTATGCCGCGGCCCTCTTGGGAGCTGTTGCAGTGCCCCTCAATTTCCGCCTTTCTCCCCGGGAAATTTCCTTCATCCTTAACGACTCCGAATCGAGAGCGCTCGTCGCGGATCCCCTGTTCTCAGCCGCGATCTCGGCTGCCCGCGGGGACGAGGGTGTTTCGTTACCTGTGATCTGGACCGCCCGAACGGAACATGCCCGCTCTGACGGGGATTGCGATTATGAAGAGGCCATTGAAAGAAATACCGGATTACCGCAACTGGAATCCCCTGCCCGGCCGGAGGACTGCGCCCAGATCTATTACACCAGCGGCACCACCGGTCGCCCCAAAGGGGTAATGCTATCCCACAAAAATGTCTATCTCCACGCCCTGGGAACCGTCGCGGAGTTGAATCTGGCAGACCGGGATGTGTGGATTCATGCCGCGCCCCTCTTCCATCTGGCCGACGCCTGGGCGACCTGGGCCATCACCCTCGTGGGAGGCACCCATGTCCTGGTCAGGGAATTCAACGCCCGGGCGGTCCTGGAGATATTCGAGCGGGAGAGGGCCACGATCACCAATCTGATTCCCACCATGCTTAACCTCATGGTAAACCATCCCGACGCCGGGAAGTTCGATTACTCCAGTCTCCGGGTCCTTTTAAGCGGCGGCGCCCCGATCGCGCCGGAGGTGGTCAGGAAGATCGTCGATACCTTCAAGTGCGATTACATCCAGACCTACGGCATGACGGAAACGAGTCCCTACCTGACCCTGTCCCTCCTCAAGGAACATCTCAAATCCCTGCCCCCCCCGGAGCAACTCTCTTTCAAAGCCAAAACGGGGCGGGAATTCATTGCCGTCGAGTTGAAGGTGGTAAATGACAAGGGCGAGGAAGTGGCGCCCGATGAAAAGGAGGTGGGGGAAATCATCGTCCGGGGAGACACGGTAACGAAGGGCTATTGGAAGCTTCCGGAAGAGACGGCCAAGGCCATCAGGAACGGCTGGCTCTACACGGGTGATATGGCCGTGATCGACCCCGAGGGCTATGTGACCATCGTGGATCGAAAGAAGGACATGATTCTCACGGGCGGGGAAAACGTTTACTCCACGGAGGTGGAAAATGTACTCTATCTGCATCCGGCCGTCCTCGAATGCATGGTAATAGGCGTCCCTGATGAAAAGTGGGGAGAGGCGGTAAAAGGCATTGTGGTTCTCAAGGATGGCAGGGAGGCCGCCGCCGCGGAGATCATCGCCTTCTGCAAGGAAAGGATCGCGCACTACAAAGCGCCCAAGTCGATCGATTTTATCACGGCGCTGCCCAGGACCGGCTCGGGAAAAATTGAAAAGAAAACGCTCCGGGACAGCTATTGGCAGGGCATAGGAAAAAAGGTCAACTAGGTTCATAACAAATCGCAAAACAAGGGAGGAAAAGATGAAACGAATGATCGGAACCATGGCACTAGTGGTTTTTGCGTTGTTGTCGGGCTTCGCCGCGGCGCAGGAAAAGATCAACATTTCCATCGGCACCGGCGGCACCGGCGGCGTTTATTATCCGATGGGAGGGGGGCTCGCCAATATCCTGACCAAATACGTGCCGGGGATGCAGGCCACGGCGGAGGTAACAGGCGGGTCCGTGGCGAACCTGCAACTGCTCGGCACGGGAAAATCTGAGGTGGGCTTTTCCATGGTGGATGCCGCCCTGGACGCCCTCCAGGGTCAGGAGAAGTTCACGACCGGGAAAATTCCGGTTCGCGCACTCATGGTGCTTTACCCCAATCGGATGCACGTAGTCTCCGTGGAGACCACCGGAATCAAAAAAATGTCTGATCTCAAGGGAAAGCGCGTTTCGACGGGCTCCGCCGGAAGCGCCACGGAGGTCATGGCATTCCGCGTGATCGAGGCAGTCGGTCTCGACCGGGACAAGGACATGAAACGTGAACGCCTCGGCGTGGCCGAGTCGGTGAATGCCATCAAGGATGGCAAGATCGATGCCTTCTTCTGGGTGGGCGGGATTCCCACAGCCGCCGTCACCGACCTCGGGGCGACCCCCGGAACCAAGATCCAGATGGTCGATCACGCGGAAGCCACGGAGGGAATGAACAAAAAATATGGCCCGCTCTACGTCAGGGACGTCATCCCGGCGAAGAGCTACCCGGGACAGGAGACGCCGAATCAGGTCGTCACGGTGTGGAACATCCTCGTGGCCCACGAAAAGATGTCGGACCAGGTGGCGTACAATATCGTGAAGACGATTTTCGACAAGAAGCCCGAGATGGTTGCCGTACACAAGGAGGCGCTTAACTTCGACCTCAGATACCAGACCAATGATCACTCACCCATCCCGTACCACCCCGGCGCGATCAAGTATTTCGCCGAGAAGGGGATCAAGGTGAGATAGGAACGGGTAGAACTCCAAATACGAACATTTGCCTCCCCTACCCGGTCCACCACCCGCAAGGAGAGGGCCGGGTAGGGGGGTTTTGTTTGCTGGAGACTGCTCAGGTTAGCTGGTTCACGGTTCACGATTCCGGGGCGGGAAAGCGGTCGGATCGGACCGATCGGATCGATCCGTCGGATAAACCTTACAGCTTAAACCACACTGCCAAAATTCCACACAGAAAACCACGCCGGATCGGAGACAAGACGGAGACATGCCAACAAATCACGAAGAAGCGGCAAATGAGGTCGTCATCAGCGAAGAGGCCCTGAAAAAGGCCGAAGAATTCATCGAAGTGGAGGAGGGCGCAAGCCATAAGTTTAGCGGCCGGCTCGCAGCATTCCTGACGGCCATCGCCATTGCCATGTCCCTCTTTCACCTGTACGCGGCCTACTCGATCGTGTCTCCACAGGTACTCCGGCCCGTGCACGTGGGCTTTACCCTTTTTCTCTCGTTTCTTCTTTTCCCCATCCTGCCCCGCTTTCGCCACCGTATCATGTGGTGGGACGTTGTCGCCGCACTACTGGGTGTGGTGATCATTGCCTACATGATCCACGGAGGAGACGATTTCAACGATCGCGCCACGGCCCCGCTGCTCCGGGACCAGATTCTCGGCGTGGCG
This sequence comes from Smithellaceae bacterium, assembly GCA_034368785.1. Classification (GTDB taxonomy): domain Bacteria; phylum Desulfobacterota; class Syntrophia; order Syntrophales; family CAMTWB01; genus CAMTWB01. The sequence goes on from JAXMLI010000243.1 coordinate 4,775, forward strand.
CTGATCCTGCTCATTCTTGAAGCGGCACGCCGGACCACGGGCTGGATCATGCCCTTAGTGGTCGTCCTGTTCATCATCTACGCGATGGTCGGACCCCAGCTCCCGGCGCCCTGGACGCACCGCGGTTATGACATCTCCCGGCTTACCGGTCACATGTACATGACCCTCGAGGGCATCTTCGGCGTGGCCGTGGACGTGTCTTCTTCGCTCATCATTCTCTTTACGATCTATGGCGCGTTCCTGCAGTTTTCCGGGGCTGGCAAGTTCTTCATAGACTTTTCCTTCGCGGCCATGGGGGGCAAACACAGCAGCGCGGGACGGACCGTGGTCCTCTCGTCATTTTTACTCGGCGGACCATCCGGTTCCGGCGTTGCCACCACGGTGACCATCGGCGCGGTCGCCTATCCCATGCTCGCCAAGGCGGGGTACGGCAAGAACGCCGCCGGGGGTTTGCTCGCCGCCGGGGGTCTGGGCGCCATCCTCTCACCGCCGGTCCTCGGCGCCGCCGCTTTCCTCATCGCCGAATTCCTGAAGATCTCTTATCTCGACGTGATTCTTATGGCCACCATCCCGACCATCTTGTATTATTTCGGGATTTTTCTCATGGTGGAGATCGATTCACGCAAATTTGGTACGCATGGGGCGCCGCCGGAGAAACAGCAGAAGCTTTGGTATCTGACCCGCAATTTCGGCTTCCACTTCCTGTCGCTGGTTTCGATCATCTTCTTTATGCTGCTGGGCTATTCGCCGATCCTTTCGGTCTTCTACGCCACCCTGGTCGCCATCGTAACAAGTTTTCTACACCGGGATTGCGCGCTGATTTCCTACGATGTCTTTCGCGGTCGCGAGCCGCTGGTTAAAGGCCTCTTACAGTCGAAGTTCATCAAGGCCCTCGAGGGCGGTTCCGTTGGTATGCTTAACGTCGCGGCGACCTGCGCCGCCGCGGGTGTCATCGTCGGCGTCGTCACGCTCACAGGCCTCGGTCTAAAATTCAGCGCAATAGTGCTGAATTACGCGGATTCCGGGAGTCGTTTCTTCGCCGATCTGTTCGTCCTGTTCGGCGCCGCCCGGACACCGGAACTCATCCATGACCTCAAGCTCCTGCTCACCGCGTTATTCACCTCGGGGATTGTCTGGATTGTCGGACTGGCCGTGCCGGTGACGGCGAGCTACATCATCTGCGCGGTGATCGCCGCGCCCGCGTTGATCCTGCTAGGCGTTCCCGATTTCGCGGCGCACATGTTCATCTTTTATTACGCCGTTCTTTCGGAAGTTTCACCGCCCACCGCCCTCTCCCCCTTCGCCGCGGCGGCGATCACGGGCGGCGATCCCTACAAGACGACCCTCCAGTCCTGGAAGTACACCATGCCGGCTTTTTTAGTGCCCTTCATGTTCGTCCTCGCCAGTTCCGGCGAGGGCCTCTTGCTCATGGGCTCGTTCAAAAATCTGGCCCACGCCAACTGGGAAGACATCGCCCTGGTGAGCATCACCGCCATGATCGGCATCGCCGCCCTCGCGGGGGGCATGCAGAACTGGCTCTTCAAGAAGACGTCCCTCTTCGAACGCTGCACCCTCATCCTGGCCGGTCTTCT
>JAXMLI010000244.1:0-3533 GCA_034368785.1 Smithellaceae bacterium
GCTGAAGGAGAGAGTGGGCATTTTCAAGGTCGGCAAGGAGGCCTTCACCCGTTTTGGTCCGGAGATAGTGCGCCTGATCCAGGGCAAGGGTGCGAACGTCTTTCTGGATCTCAAGTATCATGATATACCCAATACGGTAGCCAGGGCCGCGGAAGTGGCCTTTGATCTGGGTGTTGCCATTTTTAATGTTCATGCCCTGGGCGGTAAAACGATGATCCAGGGGGCCGTGGCAGCCTTGAAGGCCAGACAGGAAAAAAAGGGTGGTGTACTGCCGATAATCCTGGCGGTGACCGTCCTGACCAGTCTGGGCGATGATGATTTGAAACAGCTGGGCTATTCAGTAACGGCAAGCCAGTTGACCCTTGTTCTGGCGAGAATTGCCCAGGATGCCGGGGCGACGGGGGTGGTCGCCTCCCCGGAGGATATCACTTCGATTCGACGGGCCTGCGGGGAAGATTTTGTAATTCTGACACCCGGCATCAGGGGCGCCGCCAAGATCCCCGGTGACGATCAGAGGCGGGTCCTTTCCGCCGAGGAGGCGGTTCGTCTGGGCGCAGATTATCTTGTGGTGGGCAGGCCGATTGCGACGGCCCCGGATCCACTTATCGCCGCGGAGGAATTTCTGACGTCCATCGCTAAAGGATTAAACCAACGGTGACGGCTTCGCAGGGGACTGTCCCAGATTTACGGACGTAGCGAAGCGAAGTCGTAGAATCGGGACTGTCCCCGATCAAAAAAGGTCACCCTATGGACATCATCTACGGTATCAATCCCATTATAGAATCCCTCCGGGATGAAGCAACAAGGGTCAGAAAGATTATCATCGCCCGGGGGAAAACAGGCGCCGAATTGGAAATCATTGCCGATCTCGCCGTCAGGCATGACATCCCGATTTTATATGAAGATCGTTCCGTGATAAATGGCCTGGCGGAAGGCGGCGCCCACCAGGGTATTGTTGCCCTCTGCCTTCCTTACAAATACCGCGGCGTCGATGAGGTAATCGCCAACCACCACGGTCCAATGAAGAATAGCCTGATTCTGATCCTGGACAACATAACCGATCCGCATAATCTTGGTTCTATTATCAGGACGGCTCATTGCTTTGGCGTTAACGGGGTAATCATTCCGAAAAACCGGGCCGTCGGGGTAACCCCGGCGGTGGTAAAGGCCTCGGCGGGGGCGGCAAATCATACCCTGGTGGCCATGGTGACCAACCTTTCTGAGACGATAAAGTACCTCAAGGGAAAGGGTTTCTGGATCTACGGCGCGGAAGGCCGATTGGGCAGGGATATCGCCGCCAGCCAGGACATGGGAGATGCAGCCCTGATTATGGGCAGCGAGGGCAGCGGCATCAGGCCACTGGTCAGACGTTCCTGTGATTTCCTGGTATCTGTCCCCTTGTATGGAAAAATAGATTCGCTGAATGTTTCCGTGGCTGCCGGAATCCTTCTGTATGAGATCCTCGCGAAATCGAAGAGGGGGTGAAAATATGGCCGTATATCTATGGGAAGGGACTACTAAAAAGGGGGAGATCAAAAAGGGCGAGATAGACGCGGGAGATGAAGCGTCGGTCCGTAATCTCCTCAGGCGTCAGGGCTTGAAGTCGCTTCAGGTTAAGAAAAAACCCCTTGATCTCATGGAACTCATTCCCTTTTTAAAGGAAAAGGTAAAAGAAAAGGATGTGGTGATATTCGCCCGGGTCTTTGCCACCATGATAAATGCCGGACTGCCCCTGATCCAGTGTCTAGATTTGCTGGCCTCCCAGGAACAGAATAAGACTTTTGCCAAAATCATAACGGCCATGAAGTCGGATATTGAGGCCGGCGCAAGCCTTACCGAGGCGCTTGGTAAATACCCGGACGTATTTGATGGGTTTTTCGTCAATCTGGTGGCGGCCGGTGAAAGCGGGGGCATTCTCGACACAATTCTTTCCCGGTTGTCAGCCTACATGGAAAAGTCGATGAAACTCAAGGGCAAGGTGAAGGGGGCCATGACCTATCCGGCAAGCGTGCTGGTGATTTCCGTAGGTGTCGTGGCCATACTCCTGATCAAGGTGATACCCGTATTTCAGAAGATGTTCGAAGGGATGGGATCAGCGCTACCGGCCCCGACCCAGTTTCTTGTCGATGCCAGTCAGTTCGCTCAGGACTATTATATGTATATGGCGGTCTTTCTTGTGGCAGTCTTTTACGCCTTCAAGAGATTCTATCGTACCGAGAAGGGGACCCTGATGATAGACGCCCTGGTGCTGAAGGCGCCCGTGTTCGGGCCGCTGATGAGAAAGGTGGCCGTAGCGAAATTTACCCGTACCCTCTCGACCATGCTGAGCAGCGGCGTTCCCATTATGGAGGCCTTGTCCATCGTGAGCAAGACGGCGGGAAACAAAATAGTGGAAAATGCCCTGATGGCCACCAGGAAGAGCATAAGTGAAGGTAAGTCCATCGCTGAGCCGCTGGAAGCGACAGACATATTCCCCCGCATGGTGGTTCAGATGATTGCCGTTGGTGAAGCCACGGGCGCCCTGGATGCCATGTTGAGTAAAATTGCGGATTTTTATGATGATGAAGTGGACGCGGCGGTTGATGCCATGACCGCGCTCCTGGAGCCTTTTATGATGGTCTTCCTGGGCGGCGTGGTGGGAGGCATGATTATCGCAATGTATCTTCCCATCTTCCAGATGGCGGCGGCGGTGGGATGAAGATTCCGCAGGCGACAGGCCTGGACTGTGATGAGGTTTGGGGGATAAGCTCAAAAAATGGTCGGGATGGCGCGATTTGAACGCGCGACTCCTGCGTCCCGAACGCAGTGCCCTACCAAGCTGGGCCACATCCCGACTGGCGCCTGTATATATAATCTCCGGGAAAATGTCCACTGGTAATTCACATGAATGATTTGATTATTTTCCGTTTCCCTCATACCGTTGATTTTTACCCTTGTCTGTGATAGCCTGCCATAAAGCAATTGAGGGGAAAACCTGTGATTATCTACGATCTGAAGTGTAAAAAAGGACATAAGTTCGAGGGGTGGTTCAAAGACAGGGCCAATTACGAAGATCAGAGATTGGCCAAGCTTGTGACCTGTCCGATCTGTGGTGATACCGAGTTGGATATCGTCCCGTCAGCCTTGGCGATTATGGGAAAAGAGGTCAATCCTGGGAAGAAGGAAAGTTCGAAGGAATTGTCCCCCCAGAAGGCATTGCAGTTGCTCTACAAACATATAGACGGCAATTTTCAGGATGTGGGCGATAAGTTCTCTGAGGTAGCGCTGAGTATTCATCGCGGAGAGGAAGAAGAACGCAATATCAGGGGGACGACCACTGCCTCGGAAGAAGAGGTTCTTGAGGAAGAGGGCGTGAAGTTTCATAAGATACCGCTATTGAAATTTGACAGCTAGACCAATCTGCTGCCCCTTGCCATTCACGGACGACTTCGTAAAAAGTCCGGATGCTGCGTTGCGCCGCATCCCTCGTCACTGCGGCGTGTTCCGGGGACACGTTCCGATTCCTTTGGACTTCCGGAACATGTCCCCGACGC
>JAXMLI010000245.1:0-5639 GCA_034368785.1 Smithellaceae bacterium
TTGCGCGGACCCAAAAGAGAAGAAGAAAAAGGTCTAGTTAGGGCAGGTTGTAGTAAAAAACCACCGGAAATCCGTCAATCCGGGAGGTCAGGGGAAATCTCCGTTTTCCCCTTGACATTACTTATCATGGATGTCCCCCGAATTCACCCCCGAATTCAAGGAAGAGGCGACCAGAGAGGCAAAACTTGAGATGTTAAAGAGCGATGCTTATCGGCGCCCTTTCTTCTGTCGGAATTTGTGATGTACGGAGAGTAGCCTTGTTCGACGGCAGAGCTGATGCTGCTTTTCTATCATTCGGGGATGACAAATAATTTGCAAGAGCCTTAATAAGGCTTGAAATATCCCTCCATACAGGTATAATCCACCCATTATTGTTCCTTTGTAAGGAGGATTATGGACGAGCAAATTTATACATCCCTTATTTTTGAATGGCAGCAGATTGTCCTGCGTCGAAAGGCGGGCGTTTGCCGGCAGATTGAAGACAGATTGCTGAAAACAATCGGCTCCCGCCCGATTAAGATCGTCACCGGCTTCCGGCGCAGCGGCAAGTCATTCCTGGTGCAACAGGTTGCCCGTCATCTTCTGGAAGCGGGGAAAATCTCCCCCGGCAATTTGCTGTATCTCAACCTGGAAGACTTCCGGCTGATGGAGGTAACCAGCCTTGACCGGCTGAACCGGATCTATGAAATGTTCCTCAGCATTTCCGCCGGTCCGGGTAAAAAACTCCTCATCTTTGACGAGATTCAGAATGTCGCCAGTTGGGACCGCTTCATACGCACCATTTACGAGAGGGACGTCGATGTGGAGATTATCCTGACCGGCTCCAATTCCGAGCTGCTGTCATCCGAACTGGGGAGCAACCTGGCCGGACGCTTCATCGAATTCTTTCTTTACCCCTTCTCCTTCCGGGAATTTCTGGACTACCGCAAGGCCATGCCCGCCACTTCGGCGGCCTACCTGCGCAGCCGCCGTGAGATCAATGCGCTGTTCATGGAATACCTCGCTTTCGGCGGCCTGCCGGAGGTCTTTGATATCCCCGCGCCTGAGTCAAAGCGTTCCTACCTTTCCGGAATTATCAGCAAGGTCATCCTGGACGACGTTGTGCGCCGTTTCCGGGTGGACAACATTACCCTCCTGGAAAAACTGTTTCACTACCTGATGGCCGGGGCAGGCGGCGTCACCACTTTTGCCTCCCTCGCCCGGAAGGCCAGGGGACTCGGTATCCAAACCAAGAATGAAACGATCATCTCTTACTGCAATTACCTGCTCAAATCATTCGCCCTGCTCGAACTCGCCAAGTTCAACTGGAAGCAGGGGCGGGTTTTCAGCGACAGCCGCAAATACTACAGCATTGACAACGGCTTGATTACTCTCTATCGGGCGGCGGAAGAAAACCTGTCACTGCGCCTGGAACATGTCGTCCTGCATGAACTGCTGCGTCGTCACGGCCAGGCATGGTACGGCGCCAACGACAGCGGCCGGGAGATAGATTTCATGGTTTCCGCTTCGGGGCGTATCTGCGACAAATATCAGGTTACCGTCTCCCTCACGCCGGAGGATGAAAAGAGGGAACTGGGCGCCTTTGCCCTGGCCGACCCACACCTGCGGGGCGGAACAAACCTGCTGCTTTCCCTTGACGAGGATGAGGAGCAGCGACAGTGGCAGGCGGTGACGATCCAGCGGAAGAATGTGGTGCGATGGCTGCTGGGGGTCTGAGGAAGAACGGCGACAGCGTTATCGTGGATGCTACCTCATGATACCCGAGAAAATCAAAGCCCTCAGGCGAACGAGCTGTTTGAAGAGCCCTGTGATGCAGCTTGCGCCGATGCCGGCTATGCCGATACCGATGAGCTTGAGAAGATTGACGCGCAGGGGATAAAAGTCGTTGTTCCCTCTCCGCGGCAGGCTTTGTCTAAGAACGTTTAGATTGCAACTCTCCCTCCCTATTATGACACGGTCTCCCAAGGGAGAGGGAATTTTTGAGACTTTTGCAATTGCCTTATTTGTTAATATTTTGGTTCACTCTGCAAGATTGAACCAGACGCAAACCTAAAATAGCGCTCCCTCTCGCCGGCCGGATCAGGCCGACAAACCGGCCAGCCATTTTCCGGCCAGGACGATGGAGATGCCGTCCCGCTGCTGCTCCTGCCTCAGTTTGTGGACCAGTTGGAGGGCCGGCACACCCGGCATCCTTTTAGCGAAAAAGCAAAGGGCGGCGGTCGGGACGTCCTCCGAAAGTTTGACCTCGATCAAGTACTCGACCTTCCCCTCCCGGGTGAGCGCAAAATCGATCTCGCGGCCGTCCTTGGTCCGGATGTAGTGCAGGGATACATCTTCCCCGGTCGTATCCTGTAAATAATGGACATGCTTCTGCAGGCATACGGCACAGGTATTCTCCAGACTGACTCCTTCATCACCCTTGACGAAGCCGCTGTCGTAAAAATAGATCTTCGGCTCCCGCAGGACCGCCCGCGCCACGTTGGCATGGAAGGGGCGAACGGGGAAAATGATGCAGAGGCTTTCCAGAATATCGATGTACCGGCGGACCGTATTCGGGGCAAGCTGAAGATCGCGGGCCAGGGAGGTGTACGAGACGGGCGAGCCCACCCGTTCCCGCAGCAGTTCCAGGAGGAGACGCATGGAGCGGATCTCCTGAACCCGACCGAATTCGAGGATGTCCTCCCGGATCAGATCCGTGTAGTACTGGTTCCGCCAGCGCGCCGCCTCCGTCTCCTCTCCGGACAGAAAGGGCTCCGGAAAACCACCCAGACGGTTCAGCAACGACAAGGCTTCGAAGGGGTCCAGGGAATCCTGCAACTCCCGGACGGAGAGGGGATGCAGTCGGAACGGAAAATACCGGCCGGCCAGGGATTCGCCCGCCTGCCGGAAGGTATCCAGCCGGGAGCTGCCGGTGATCAGGATGGCCTGACCGGCGGGGCGGGTGTCATAAATCCCCTTGATAAACATCTTCCACCCCGGCATCTTGTGAATCTCGTCGAGTACCAGCAGATCGGCAGCGAGCGCCCATCCTCGGGCGCCGATGATCCGGGCATCGTCGAAGTGATCGTAATTCAGATACTGGGAATTCCTGAACTCGGACATCAGTTCCTTGGCAATCCAGGTCTTTCCCACCTGACGCGGTCCCGTCAGGACAACCATTTTTCTTTTCAGATCTCTGTGGATGGACTCATAAAGGTAACGTTTCATGGCTGACCATCTGGCAGTATCTTGCACAAAAGTCAAGACTTTCCCGCAAATGCCTGCAAAACGGGTCCGTCAGCCAAGTCATAGGATGGGCAAAGCGTAGCTGGCCCATCAATGGACCAAACGACTCAGGTTGTTCAGGCTGTAGGCTGTTCGGCTAAAAGCCTATTGACTAAAAAGAAACTTTTCAGTAGATTGCAAGCCTCTAAAGCGACAAAATACGCGGAGGTGATATGCTTCGGTCCGCCCTGTTAGTCACCGTCGGTGTAGCCTTCACCGCCTATATCTGCCTCGTGGTGATCATCCTTTCCCTCTTTTCGGGCGGCGCAGACAGGGCCCACAAAGTGGCCAGAATATGGGCGAAGATCCTGCTTCTCATCTCCAGCACCAAGGTGACTGTCATCGGAGGACATAACGTCCTGTCAAAACAGCCCCAGGTGTTCATGTGCAATCATCAAAGTGACTTCGACATTCTGGTCGCCATGGCCCATATTCCCGGACAATTCCGCTGGATCGCCAAGAAAGAACTCTTCCGCATCCCCATCTTCGGCCCGGCCATGAGGGGGGTGGGTTATATCGAAATTGACCGGCAGGATCATCAAAAGGCCATGAAGAGCCTCGACAAAGCGGCAGAGAAGATCCGGCAGGGTAAATCTGTCATGACCTTCCCCGAGGGGACAAGGAGCAGAGACGGCCAGGTAAAACCCTTTAAACCAGGCACATTTTACCTGGCCATCAAGTCCGGGGCGCCGATCGTGCCGGTAACCATCGTGGGCACCGCGGAAATAATGCCGCGACGGTCTCTTAAGGTTCGCCCGGGCCGGGTTACCATGATCATCGATCCGCCTATCGACGTAAATGAATATACCCTAGACACCAGGGATCAACTGATCAAGCGGGTCCGGGACATCATCATGGAAAACAAGAAAAAGTACGGTAATCCATGACGCCTCTCTGGCGAGACGGAATAAGGAGTGATTCAAATGTATTTCACAAAAGACCTTCTTGAACAATCACGGGCCTTGACCGAAATATTGGAAGCGGAAGTTGCCTCTGCGACCCGGGAGAATCCCGATCAGAAGCCCCGCTGGTCCACTGTCTCTGATTACGAGATAAAGCGGCTCTACACCCCGCAAGACATCAAGGATACGGATTTTTCGGCGGATATCGGCGTTCCTGGTGAATTTCCCTATCTGAGGGGGAATCAGGTCACGGGTTACCGCGGAAAATACTGGACCTTCAGAATGTTTGCCGGCATGGGCAGCGCCCGGGACACCAACGAGCGATGGAAGATGCTCCTGCGGGAAGGCAATACGGGACTCTCCACCGCGTTCGATTTTCCCACCCTGATGGGCTACGATTCGGACTCCCCGAAAGCGAGGGGGGAATGCGGCAAGTGCGGGGTGGCAATTGATACCCTGGAGGACATGCTGACCCTCGTAGAGGGAATTCCCCTGGATCAGGTCACCACCTCCATGACCATCAACCCGCCGGCCACAGTGCTCTGGGCCATGTACATCGCCGCCGCCGAAATCAAGGGGATCGCCGCCGACAAGATCGGGGGCACGATCCAGAACGACATGCTCAAGGAGTTCATCGCCCAGAAGACCTTCATGTGCCCCCCTGAACCCTCGGTCAAACTGATCAGCGACTGCGTGGAATTCGGCACGAAATACGTGCCCCGCTGGAATACCATCAGCATCAGTGGCTACCATATCCGGGAGGCGGGTTCCACGGCTATCCAGGAACTGGCCTTTACCCTCCGGGATGGGATCGAATATGTGGATGATGTGATCCGCCGGCGGGGAATGGATGTGGATGACTTCGCCCCGCGTCTTTCCTTCTTTTTCAACTCCCAGATCGACTTCTTCGAGGAGATCTGCAAGATGAGAGCGGCCCGGCGGATGTGGGCAAAGATCATGCGGGACAGGTTCCAGGCGAAGAATCCCCGCTCCCTCTGGCTCCGCTTTCATACCCAGACGGCAGGCTGTTCCCTTACCGCCCAGCAGCCCTACAACAACGTGGTCCGGACCGCCATTGAGGCTCTGGCCGCCGTGCTTGGCGGGACCCAGTCCCTCCATACAAACTCCCTTGATGAGGTCCTCTGCCTGCCTTCGGAACACGCCGTGGAGATCGCCCTCCGGACCCAGCAGATCATCGCCGAGGAAAGCGGGGTAGCCAATACCATCGACCCGCTGGCCGGTTCCTACTTTATAGAGGCCCTCACCAACGAAATGGAAGAAAAGGCCTGGGAATACATCGACAAAATTGACCAGATGGGCGGCATGGTTGCGGCAATCGAAAAGGGCTATCCCCAGATGGAAATCGCCGACGCAGCCTATCATTTCCAGATGCAGCTCGACAGGAAGGAAAAAACCCTGGTCGGGGTCAATAAGTATGTAACCACCGAGACCCAGAGAATTCCCCTCCTGGAG
>JAXMLI010000246.1:0-13622 GCA_034368785.1 Smithellaceae bacterium
ACGACTCGAGACCACAGGTGATAATTGGATAAGAGGTCCGGGGTCTTGAACCTGACAACCAGTTCCGGTATTTTAATGAAGACTAAAATTAAGATCGGGATTCTAGTTTCCGGCAGTGGTTCCAATCTCCAGTCGATTATAGATAATATCGAAAAAGGAAAATTAACCGCAAGCATCAGCGTTGTTGTCAGCAACATTGAGGATGCCTTCGCCCTTGAAAGGGCGCGCAAACACAACATTCCTTCCATCGCCATCAATCATCGTGACTTCAGTACCCGCGAGGACTTTGAAGCTGAACTTGCGGCGGTCCTGAAATCCTTCCATGTTGACCTTGTCGTACTCGCCGGATTTATGCGTGTTCTATCGCCTTACTTTATCAAGTCCTTCCCCAGGCGGATCATAAATATTCATCCCGCGCTGCTGCCTTCTTTTCCTGGCGTACATGCCCAAAGGCAAGCCCTGGACTATGGGGTTAAATTTACCGGCTGTTCGGTCCATTTTGTCGATGAGGGGGTTGATACGGGCCCGATAATAATTCAGGCCGCAGTTCCCGTCCATGATGATGACTCGGAATCATCCCTTAGCGAACGAATTCTCCTGGAAGAACACCGGATTCTCCCGGAGGCTATTGAGCTGTATGTCTCAGGCAGCCTGATCTTTACCGATGGCAGGCTTCGAATAAATCGGTCGGGGAAAAGCGACGTTCCCGCTACGCATAATCCTCCCCTCCAGATCTTTTGACATGTATGACCTTGTAGTCATAGGCAACGATCTCAGTTCCCAGATTGCCGCCCTGACCGCCTCGAGAAGGGGGATGAATACCGCACTGATCCGTGATAGCGGGCTGCCCTGCCTTCACTCTCCAAAAGGATATTCTTTTTCTCTCGATCCCTTCCCGCCGCTGGGCTTTGAATCAGGCCAGGCAACTGCGAGATTCCTGGAAAAATTGGATATTTCCCCGCCGCAGTTTGCCCCGGTGGGGGATCAGTCGCAAACGGCTATCCAGGTTATCATGCCCGAGCATCGCCTTGATATATCCGGTAACAGAGAGCATTTATCGGAGGAACTCGGCCGGGAGTTTCCGAAGCTTGGCAATATCCAGGATACGTTTTATATGTCCTGCCGCGAGGGAAATGATCTTATCGCAAGGCTGCTCGATCAAATATTTATTGACGCGCCTCACGGGGACAATAAATTCTTCTCTTACGGTCAGGAAATGCTGGCCGCTGTCAGATGGAAAACCAAACTTTCCCCTTTACGCTCTCTCATCAGCCGTGAAAGATCCATCTTGAATATTATCAAAAGTATGGGTCTGATGTCCTCCCATCTGAACATCAATTCCATTTCCGAGCCTGGCTCTGCCTACGCCCTTGCCCTCCCCTTTCGTAGCGCTCGTCGGCAACAAGGTGGCCGGGCGGCCTTCCAATTGGCGCTACAGGATATTTTCTCTCAGTCCGGCAAACTCCTCGATGAATATTCCGTGATGAGAATCAAGGCAAAAAAAGAGATCACCATTGATCTGGCGATTGATGATTCAATGGAAACCTTAAAAACCCGGAAACTGATCATCAGCGCCAATTGGGAGAAACTTCCACTCTTCTTGACGGAACAGCCTTTTCTCCGGCTTAATAAGTCCCTTGGGGCAATAAAACCCGGTCTGTTCCTCTTTACATTGCACATCGGAATCATGGCGAAAGCACTTCCGGACATGCTGGCCCCCTATGTGATGATTGTAAAGGGCACGGAAAATCTACCTTGGTTGAAGGAGTTCATCTTTCTGGAGACAAACGGGTCAGGAAATCGTATCGGGGTGAATGGGGACAGACGGGAATTGAGTGCGACTGTTTTTACAACTGAATCCCCCCAGCGTATGTCTTCCGAGTCTTTGCGCGAAGCGTCGGGCCATATTCTTTCCACCCTCAGTGAGTTTCTGCCTTTTTCCCGGGATAATATAGACTATCTTGACGTGGAAGAATCCATCTCAGTATCCAGAAAATATCAGGAGATGCTCAACCATAGATACGAAATAAAGGGTCCATTCCCGGCGGGGTTTGGCAGTCGGTCTCATAAGACGCCGCACCCCGATGTATTTCTTTCCGGACGTGTGCTATGTCCCGGACTGGGCTATGAAGGAGAGGTCTTGTCCGGCATGCACGCCGCCAATTTGACCATGCGGAAGGAGGGCTAGCGTTTTGGATGCTCTACAATATGATTTCACGATAAGTTCCCTTGGTGAATGTATGGTGGATTCACCCATCAGCGTCGGTTATTTCATTGATGATTCCAAACGTATTCTTTTCAACAGCTACGTCTCTGATTGCCTCTCCCAGACCGGCCCCGACGGCAAACCACTTTCTCTTGAGGTGGCCGGTCCCAGGAGAAAAATATTTTTCGATCCCACCATAACCAAAGCGGCGATAGTTACCTGCGGCGGCCTTTGTCCGGGAATCAACGATGTGATTCGGGCGATTGTGATGGAACTGTATTATCGGTACGGGGTAAAAAATATCATTGGCATCAGATACGGTTTTCAGGGCCTCATTCCGAGCTTCGGCCACCCCATCCTGGAGCTCAACCCGGAATCAGTCAACGATATCCATACAAAGGGAGGAAGCATCCTTTCCTCCTCTAGGGGCAGACAGGATGTGATGGAAATTGTGAAGGCCCTCAAACGGATGAATGTGGATATCTTCTTTTGCATCGGCGGTGACGGGACCATGAGGGCGGCCAGGATGATAACGGAAGAACTTACCCACAGAGGGCTAAACATTTCCGTGATCGGCATCCCGAAAACCATTGACAATGACCTGAATCTGGTCCCGAAGACCTTCGGATTCGACACGGCAATTTCCGAAGCGGTGAAGGCAATCCAGAGCGCCCATGTTGAAGCGGAGGGTGCTCCTATGGGAATTGGTCTGGTAAAGATCATGGGACGGCAATCCGGACAGATTGCCGCGTCTGCCGCCCTGGCCCAGCGGGATGTTAATTACGTCCTGATCCCGGAAGTTCCCTTCGATCTGGAAGGTGAACGGGGTCTCCTTGCCTCCCTGGAAATGAGACTGCGCGAACGGGGACATTGTGTTATCCTGGTGGCCGAGGGGGCCGGCCAGGACCTTCTGCGCAATAACAACCGGCAGAATGAAACGGACGCCTCGGGCAATCCGAAGCTGCTGGATGTCGGCATCCACCTTAAAGGGGAAATTGAAGGGCATTTTCGTAAATTGGGCAAGGAGATCAATCTCAAATATATCGACCCCAGCTACATGATCCGTAGCGTCCCGGCGAATGCCAGTGACAGTATTTATTGCGGCGCCCTCGGACAGTATGCCGCCCATGCGGGCATGGCGGGGAAGACAGGGATGCTTGTTGCCTTTATGAGGGATGAATACATCCATCTTCCCTTCCGGCTGATCTCCTCCGGTACACAACTTGATCCCACCGGCAACATCTGGATGAGGGTTCTGGAATCTACCGGCCAGCCCATGACGTTGAAAAACTGAAGGACCGCCTAGGCTTCAAGGCTAAAAAATACTTGCATATTTAGTTTATCTGATTTAGATAGCCATGCACGATTCAATAAGGAGTTTTATATGTCCAGAGTATGTGAAGTATGCGGAAAAGGCCCGATGGTAGGGAACAATGTTAGCCACGCCAATAACAAGACAAAAAAGGTATTTTACCCGAATCTGCACAAGATGCGCTGCCTTGATTCCAGTAATGGTTCGGTACGCCGCCGCAAGGTCTGCACGAGGTGTCTCCGCTCCGGTTTCGTCAAGAAGGCCCTATAAAGGCAGAGAAAATCCGGCCTGCCGGATGGCCTTGATAGCGGGCGCCAGAAAATCCTGATAATCCTCCACGAGCGCGACTCCACAATTTAAAAGGGTGGTCATTCCGCGGAGTGACTCATCATCGGTTGAATCGAGGCCGAACTTGTCCAGATACAGGCCAGTTCGGCCTTTCATGTCAAGAAGGGCGGCCAGCTTGGCATATGTGCAACCCCGGCTGATTTGATCAACGGCATCAGAAACCGTTTCTACATTAATATCAAATATTTGAGAAAGAAATAAATTAAGATCTTCCCTGTCTCCAGCGAAAACGGACCGGAGACTGCCATAGAGGGTATTCAACAGTATCGCCCCCATCTCCCCATTACGACACAAGACCATATCAAAGGCCATCTCAATGATCATGTGCGCCCGGTAACAGGCCAGCGGCAGATCTATTTCCTTACCGATCCGGCGGTAAAAATCCATTATTGGCGCGACAAGGGGCTTACCCTTAAGGTAGGTATATCCCTGTGTATCCGACAAGAAGCGGTCAGAACCCATCGGGCTTATTTCACCGTAATGGGCAAGGTCATCCACCAAAAGATGCAGTCTGATGAAGGCCTCTCTTTGCGAAAATGGCGGCAGGGTTCCGAAACGGGCGATCCCGTGGGTCATCTCGGCGGTTATATCCCGGTGGGCCGGGAGGAGATCGGGCATCACATTGAAGGCAAAGAGTTCTTCACCCGCAAGCGGATAGTCCGAATCCTCCAGGTACTTCTTCATGAACCAGGTGTGGGTCAGCATCAACATCAGAAAATTCAGTTCTCGGCGATCTTTAAGTAAGAGGCAATATCTTAACACGGATGTCCGGTTAGAAAAGCGTGTCCCTATCAGGCTCTTTTTGAGGCACAATAGCCGTCTTTGCGGGGCCTTCTCCCTCCCCTTCAAGAGGGACCTAAGGCCCCCTTCTCCCCTCCCCTTGAAGGGGAGGCCTACAGCCCCAGTCTCCCTCCCCTTCAAGGGGAGGGTCGGGGTGGGGATGGGGTTAGATGACAGCGCCGCAACTAAAACCCCATCCCCCTCCTAACCTCCCCCTTGAAGGGGGAGGAATTAAGCAGTACCCCTCCCAATGCCCCCCTGAAAGGGGAGGAATCGAGCAGTGCCCTTCCTAAAGCCACCGTTTAAGGGGGAGGAATCAAGCAGTGTCCCTCCTAAAGCTGCCTTTGAAGGGGGGGGAATAAAACCCGAACCAAAAAGAGTATTTATGGGTGATGCAAAAAGTTAGACATTGTTTGTTTAAGGAAACTCTATTTGCTTTAACATTATCGTGTTCGCCAGCGCTTCCAGCGCTATCTCCGTTTCGGCCAGGAACCCCGGCATAATCGACAGGGATACCACACCGCGGCGGCTGTCCAGAGCTGTTACATTAACCATTCCTTCATAGCTCTCGAGGATGAATTGCACATAAGCCATGTCCTGACGCTTCAAGAGGAGCCGCCTGATGACCGGTTCCTCTTCTCCTCCCCTATTCTTGTGCCTATGTTCCTCATGCATTTAACTTGCGCAGTTCCTTCTTGAGAACCTTACCGATCAGATTTTTGGGCAGGGCGGCGATAAAGGCCACTTCTTTGGGCATCTTGAATCGGGCCAGGGTCTTCAAGCAATGTTCCTTGATTTCCTCTTCCGTCGCCACGGCATTGGGTTTGAGCACCACATAGGCCTTGATCTCCTCACCGTAAACGGAATTCTTTATCCCGATCACCGACACCTCCTGAACCATGGGGTGGGTAAAGATCACCTCTTCAATTTCCCTTGGCGCGATATTCTCACCTGCTTTGATAATGAGGTCCTTCTTTCTTTCGGTGATGAAATAATAACCCTCCTGATCTTTATAGCCCACGTCGCCGGTGTGCAGCCAGCCATTTTTCAGGATCTCCCTTGTTTCCTCGGGTTTGTTCCAATAGCCCTTCATGATTATTGGTCCCCGAATAATTATCTCCCCTTCCTGGCCAGGCGGAACTTCCTTACCATCGTCGTTTACAATCTTCATTTCCACACCCTTCATGGGGAATCCGATGGAGCCAACCTTCTTTGGTCCGGTAAAGGGATTAACGGAGTTATTTGCCCCGGCCTCCGTCAGTCCCCAACCCTCGATGATTTCAAAACCGTACATTTCCCGGAACCCTTTCCAGGTATCCATGGTGAGTGGCGCCGAGCCGGAAATCCAATATTTCATGGAGGATAGGTCGTACTTTTTGGGATCGGGATGAAACAACATGAAGATGTACATCGTGGGAACAGCCGTCATGAGATTTACCTGGTATTTTTGAATGGCCGTGAAGATCGCATCCACATCAAAGGTGTTGAGGAGGACAGCCGGCCCCACATTGCGCAGGAAGGCATTGTTGGCCGTCGAGATGCCATAGGAATGGCAAAGGGGCAGAACCAGGAGACTACGAATCCCTTCCGGCAGCTGAATGGATTCCACCTGCATCCTGGCGTTGGAGTAAAGGCTGTAATGGGTATGCATTACCCCTTTGGGCCTGCCGGTAGTCCCGGCGGTATAGATGAGGGCGGCCAGATCATCATCGTCAACCTCCGCTATCGGCAATTGATCAGGACTGCCCTTGAGTAATTCCTGGAAGGAGAGATATTCCGGCGGCGAATCCTGCTCGATAAGGATCACATGTCTGACATTGGCGACTCGAGCTCGGCAGGCCTGAAGCTTGGAGAGATAATTTTTACTGCTGATAATCACCTCCGCGCCAGAATCCTCGTAAATATATGCTGTTTCTTCTTCTCCGACCAGATAATTGATCGGAACTACAACGGCCCCAAGTTTCCAAACGGCCTGAAAACTCTGTAGAACCTCAGGACAATTGGGCATCTGGAGAATAACGCGATCACCCTTTCCTACCCCTAATTTTCTTAAGGCATTGCCTAATCTGCTGGCGCAGATGTCCATCTGCACATTGGTGATTTCCCGGTCTTCAAAGATAATACTGACGCTCTCTCCCTTTTCCTTGATTTTATCCACCGCCAGATTGGCAATATTCATGCTCACCTCCCCTTTTTAATGATGATGCGCAACTAGAGCATCCGGACTTCTAAGGAACTTAACCATAAGTACTTGAAATTATGCAAGTACATTTTTTGGGAGGGACGCGCTCCGTCGCGTCCGCAGCAGGTAGTGCAATATCCAAAGCCTTTCGGCCACGACGGAGCGTGGCCCTCCAAAATTCAAAGGCAAGTTACTCGTCGATGTGGGGCCGCAGGCGGCGTGGGTCGCTTTTTACGAAGTCGTCATCGCTCCCCCAGCCGGTTGATCATACTCGCCTGATAGGCCGCGCCGAAACCATTGTCGATATTGACCACACTCACCCCGCTGGCACAGGTGTTGAGCATGGTCAGGAGGGCGGAAAGACCGCCGAAGTTGGCGCCATAGCCCACGCTGGTGGGGACGGCGATGACCGGCTTATCCACCAGGCCCCCGACGACACTTGGCAGGGCGCCTTCCATTCCGGCCACGACAATCAGGACCCGCGCGGCGAAGAGCCTGTCGGTATGACTGAGGAGCCGATGAATTCCCGCCACGCCCACATCATAGAGGCGCTCCACCCGGTTTCCCATCACCTCGGCCGTCACGGCCGCCTCTTCCGCCACGGCCTGGTCGGCGGTGCCGGCGGAGATGACCAGAATATGCCCCCGCTGCTGCTGCTCGCCCCGGCGGACCACGATCAGTCTGGCCCGTTCGTGATACTCGGCCTCGGGCACCCGCGCCTTGACAAGATCGTACAGTTCCACCCCCGCCCGGGTGGCGAGGATGTTTTCATCCCCCCCCTGGGCCATCCGGCCGATAATCGCGACCACCTGGTCCGGCGCCTTGCCGGGACAATAAACGACCTCCGGGAAACCCTTGCGTATCTGCCGATGATGATCGAGCTTGGCAAACCCGAGGTCCTCGAAGGGCATGCCACGGAGCCTGTCCAGGGCGCCCTCCACCGTGATTTTTCCCGCCGCCAGTTTACCCAGCAGCGATTTGAGATTATCTGTGTTCACTTTTCACCTTCTCCGACAGGGTATCGTTCATGCTCCCCAGGCGGTACCCCGCCAGGTCCATGGTCACATAGAGAAAACCCGCGTCTTTCAGCTCGGCAACTAGTTGGGGGGCCTTCTCCAGAAGAAGGGGAAACTGGTCAGGGGCCACCTCGATCCGGGCAAGGTTTCCGTGGTGACGGATCCGGAACTGGCGGAAACCAAGCCTCCGCAGAAGGCCTTCCCCCCGGTCGATCTGGGCGAGCTTCTGCTCATCTATCCTGACCCCGTAGGGAAAACGGGAGGCCATGCAGGCAAAGGAGGCCTTTTCCCAGGTGGGAAGGCCCAGCTCCCGCGACAAGCGGCGGATGGCCGCCTTACCCAGCCCGGCCTCCCGGAGGGGGCTTCGCACCCCCAGCTCCCGGGCCGCCCGGCTGCCCGGACGGTAATCATCAAGATCATCATGATTCGCCCCGTCCACAACCTGAGCAATCCCCTCTTCCTCCGCGATCTTGAATAGCTCAGTAAAGAGCGTCTGCTTGCAGAGGAAGCAGCGGTTCGGCGGGTTGTCGGCAAAATTCTCCGTCTCCAGTTCATTGGAGACGGTGAGCCGGTGTTTCAGGTTGAGCGTTCCCGCCAGTTTTATCGCCTCCTCCTTTTCCCACAGGGGATAGAGAGGGGAAGTGGCGGTAACCGCAAGCGATTTGTCCCCGAGGACATCACGGGCTATTTTGGCGAGGAAGGTGCTGTCCACGCCACCCGAGTAGGCCACGAGGACCGTCCCCATTTCGGCAAGAATCCCTTTCAGTTTATCGAGGGCCATGTGGTCTTCTGGAATCAAAATATTATCTCCTTCTTCGGGGACACGTTCCGATCCCTCTGGGCTTCCGGAACAAGCCCCCTCCCCGACGTCAGAATAATCTCCCCAGCAGTCTCCCCGCCAGCGGTTCCCTGATCATGATCGCCCCCTCCGGGCAGATTTCCTGGCAGCAGTAGCAACGGATACAGGTCTTCAGGTCGAATATCGCCTTCCCTTCATAAGAAACCGCCTCGACCGGGCAGATCTGCCCGCACTCCCCGCAGATGTTGCAGAGATCCGGATCGCACCGGGGATTCGACAGGAGGTGCCTGCGGATGAATCCCTGGATGAATTTTGGTCCCGAAAGGTTTGGCGACAAGGCGGGCAGGATAAAACCAGCCACCCGGGGAAGCTCGCCGTCCAGTTCAAGGGGGTCTGGAAGAAGTCCCATCTCCCGGGCGACTTTGAGGGTGGGCAGGCGGGCAGGATCAAGTTTAAGCAGGCGGCAAACCATCAGGTCCAGGGCATGGGCGGAAGAACTGCCCATGATCACCCCTACCTCTCTGGGCCGACCGCCCCTTCCCGGGCCATCGCCCTCCAGGGCCGTGATCCCGTCCAGAATCGTAAAGGCCGGTTTGAACTGCTCGTAAATCCGTACCATGAGCAGCGCGAAAAGCTCGCGCCTGGACCCCATTTTCATATGCCACTGGGGTTTTTCAAAACCCACCACGGCGCCGAACATGTTCTTCACCCCCAGGGTAAGGAGCAATTGGGCGTGGGTTTTCAGTTTCGGCAGATTGATGATCACCCCGGCGTCCAGCGCCTCCTCGGCCAGGGCTACCCTGCCAAAGGGATGGCCCAGATCAACCAGGCGGGTCTCCTTGAACGGCAGGCAGACAACCCCCTTTCCGGCCAGGGCATCCCGGAAGCCGCCCTTGTCCATGATCCGCTCAAAAGAACCCATCGCGGGGCTGTCCGAAATCTGGGGGATGGCGCCCCTCTCCAAGACATATTCCGCCGCCGCCCGGACCAAGGAGGGATGGGTGGTAATGGCCCGATCAGGCGCCGCGGCCATGAGCAGGTTCGGTTTGATCAGGACCCTCTCCTGCCGCCTGATCTTCTCCCCTCCCAGGGCATCCATCAGCTCAAAGAAGCGGGGCCTGAGCTGATCGTAGGAATATGAGGACCTTCTTACAATAACCTTCACAGAGAAACCTTTCCCCCGGGGCCGGATACTTATTTTGGCCTCTGCCTACCACAATGATCCCGTTTAGGCAAGGCCGGGGCGTCCACTTGAATCCACCAGCTGGCGGCAGTCCTATAAGGGGTGTTTTTTTCCCGAAAAGATGCTAGATAACCGGGGAAATTGCCGGGAAACTGGTAAACATCATTAAATCTTGGGGGAGAATATGTCCGGAACGTGTTTTGAGGGCAAGGCAGTGGTGATCACCGGGGGGAGCCGGGGAATAGGCCTGGAACTGGCCAGGGAACTGCTGGGCCAGGGCGCCCGGGTGGCAATCTGCGGGAGAAAAAAAGAGGGTCTGGGCAAGGCGGAGGCGGAACTGGCCGGCGGCGACCGCCTCCTGGCAATCCCCGCCCATGTGGCCCGGGAGGAAGAGGTGGAAAAGCTCTTCAACGAAACCCTCGGAAGATTCGGCCGTCTGGACGTCCTGATCAACAACGTGGGGATGAATCTCTTTACCCCCTCTCTCGCCGATACGGAACTCGCCGCCTGGAACAAGATCTTGGAGGCCAATCTCACGGGCGCCTTTCTCTGCTCCCGGCAGGCGGCCCGGATCATGAGACCGCAAAATGCCGGGAAGATCCTGAATATCTCCTCCCTCGCCGCCGCCAAGGCCTCGCCCGGGATGGGCGTCTACGGCATCGCCAAGGCCGGCCTGGAGATGCTGACCAGGGTCCTGGCCGCGGAACTCGCCCCCTATAACATTCAGGTAAACGCCGTGGCCCCCGGCGTGGTCAGGACGGACTTCAGCAGGCCCTTCTGGTCCGACGAGGCCCTCTGCCGGGAAATAGTCAAATCCGTCCCGGCGGGCAGGATTGCCGAAATATCCGATGTGGTTCCTCTGAGCCTCTTTCTCTGCTCCGGTCAAAGCAATTACATCACCGGCCAGACGGTGATGATTGACGGCGGGGCAACGGCAATCTAGCGAAAGGAATGGCGAAAGAATGATCACGGCAGGGATTGACATCGGGTCCATCACCGCCAAGGCCGCCCTGATGGAAGGGGGACGACTCCTCGGCACGGCCTTGACCCCGACAGGATATAACCCGGAACTGGCCGCCAAGACGGTACTGAGGGATGTCCTTTCATCCCTGGGGCTCGATGATCAGTCGGTCGGGCGGATTGTCTCAACCGGTTACGGCCGAAAAAGCGTGGCCTTCGCCCACAAGGCCATCACCGAAATAACCTGTCACGGGGCGGGGGCATCGTTTCTCAACCCGGGGATTCGTTTCATCATTGACGTAGGGGGGCAGGACAGCAAGGCCATCCTCCTGAACGGACAGGGGAAGGTGATCAACTTCGTCATGAACGATAAGTGTGCCGCCGGGACCGGTCGTTTCCTGGAGGTAATGGCCCGGGCCATGGATGTCCCCCTCGACCGGATGGGGGAACTGGCGGAAAAGGCGCCCAAACCGGCCAGGATCAGCAGCCTCTGCACGGTATTTGCCGAATCGGAGGTGATCTCCCTCATCGCCGGCGGGGAAGGCCGGGAAAACATCATTGCGGGCATTCACGAGGCGATCTCGCAAAGGATTGTGGCCATGGCCAGCCGATTGGGTTTGGCTTCTCCCATCATGATGACCGGCGGGGTGGCCAGGAACAGCGGCGTGGTAAGGGCGCTGACGAAGGCCCTGGGCGAGCCGATAGAGGTTTCCCCCCTGGCCCAGCTGACCGGCGCCATCGGCGCCGCCCTCCTGGCTGGACGGGGACCATGACCGGTTCCGCCGGGCCGAACTATTCAATTACCGGTTACTATCCCGGGATTATCGGGCGGATAGTGGAACTCCACGCCGTTTATTATCACCGGCATTGGGGGCTCGACGCCTCCTTTGAAATCCAGATGGCCAGTGAACTCGCCTCATTCGTCGCGGGTTTCAAGGAGAAGCGGGACGGCCTCTGGGTGGCCTCCACCCCGGAGAGGTTAATCGGAGCTGTCGCCATCGACGGCAAGGACACCCAGGTGGAAGGGGCCAGGCTCCGCTGGTTTATTGTGGCGCCTCAGTTTCAGGGCACGGGCGTGGGCAAAAGGCTGATCGGCTTGGCCATTGATCATTGCCGCCTGGCGGGATACAGGCAGGTATGCCTCTGGACCTTCCGCGGCCTTGAGGCCGCCCGGTCCATCTACGAAAGGGAAGGATTCTCCCTCGCCTGCGAGCATGAAATTTCACAATGGGGCAAGGTCATCAGAGAGCAAAAATTTGTCATGGTTCTTTAGTCGGCGGCCCCCTACGCCTTGCCAATTTTGTAAACCAAGGAGACCAGATGGAACAAAAACCCGCATATCTGATGGAAAACGAGGAAGAGGCGATAAGACTCGACGTGAAAACCGACGAAGAGGCGGTGCGCCGGCAGGCCCTGTGGTGCGGTCTCAAGCCCGGCCTGCGGGTCCTCGATGTGGGTTGCGGCCCCGGCAAGACGACGGCCATCCTCCATGAACTGGTTCAACCGGGAGGGAAGGCGGTGGGAATCGATTTTTCTCCCCAGCGGATCTCTCTGGCCAGGGAAAATTACGGAAGCCGGGCGGGCCTTGAATTCCAGCTCGGTGATTTAACTTCTCCGCCTCTAGAACTGGGGAAATTCGACCTGGTCTGGGTCCGCTTTGTCCTAGAGTATTACCGACGGGAAAGCCCGGCCATCGTAAAAAAGCTACTGAACCTGCTGCGGCCGGGGGGGTATCTGTGCCTGCTCGATCTGGATTATAATTGCCTGAATCATTATGAACTACCCGCCGGGATGAGCGAACTGCTGATTAAACTTATGGCCAGGCTGGACGAAGAGCATAACTTCGATACCTTTGCCGGGCGGAAACTCTATTCCTATCTGTACGATGCCAATTTGGAAGAGATCGAGATGAATTTGATGCCCCATCATCTGATCTACGGAAAGTTGAAGGATGCGGATCTCTTCAACTGGGTAAAGAAGGTGGAGGTGAATGCCGAACGACTCAAGGATCTTTTCGCCAGCTACCCCGGGGGATACGATTCTTTTTTTGCCGATTTTCGCCAATCGCTGCTTGATCCCCGCCGTTTTACCTACACCCCCTTGATCTTGTGCAAAGGAAGAAGGCCCCTGTCGGGTTGACGAGGCCCCTCATCCAGGACACCTCTCACCTCCTCCAGAAGCGAGTCATACTGGTAGGGTTTGTTGATAAAACGGGCCGCCCCTGATTTGATGGCGGTCTGGGTGGTGATTTGCGCGGTATAACCACTTGTAATCATGACCTTTACCAACGGATTTATCTTTACCAGCGCCAAGAGGCATTCATGGCCGCCCATGCCGGGCATGATCAAATCAAGAACCACCAGGTGGATGGCCCCCTTTTCCCGCTGGTATATCTCCAGGGCCTCCTCGCCGCTTTCCGCCGTTATGACCCGATAGCCGCTCATGGTCAGGATCTCCCCGGTGATTTCCAGGATGGATTTTTCATCATCCACCAGGAGGATGGTTTCAGAGCCGCCGCCGGCCTCGACCGGGGCCGATGGTTCCTCTAAGGCAATTTCCCCGGCCGTAATGCCCAGCACCGGGAAATAAATATGAAAGTCGGTCCCCGCGCCGGGTGTACTCTCACAGAAGATATAACCATTGTGATTCTTGACGATGCCATACACCACCGACAGGCCCAGACCGGTGCCTTTCCCTACCTCCTTGGTGGTAAAAAACGGTTCAAAGATATTGGCCAGGCTTTCTTTGGTCATGCCCGGACCGTTATCCTGGAAGGCCAGGTCGAATTTCCCCAGTTCTAGAGGCGGAGAAGTTAAATCACCGAGCTGGAATTCAA